>JANPLJ010000074.1:0-3567 GCA_031426475.1 Pirellulaceae bacterium
TTTGTGGCAACGCTCAAACCAGCCCAGGATCAAAAGCTGCCTTCGAAAGACAACACCGGACGTATCGTGGCCTCGGTCGAAGGAACGCATGGCGAGTACAAAATGAATGGTACAGAACTGTACGTTCGCGCTGTGATAACATGCAGCCTCCCTCCCGTCGATCCCGTTTGGGATGAGCAAAAGCAGCAAGCTTGGACTCAGCCAGTTGGCTATTAAATGATTTCGGCAAGTCGAGTCACTTCTGTTCCGAATAACCATCGATCGTAGATGATTTCGCTATCTCCTCCGTTCGGGGGCTTGCCCAAACGTCGAGAACTATTTTTCCATATGAGTTCCCATGGTTCTGTTGTAGCCAGTTCGTCAGAAAGTGGATGTAAGCGACAACTCTCCACATACTGAGGAATGTGGCTACGTACAATCGTTTTACGTAGGCTGCAACGCATCGATTTTGGCGGCAAGCACGAAATCGTTGAGACTCAAGCCGCCGATCGCGTGTGTGGTCAGAACGACCTTCACGTGGCGATAACCTGTCAAATGAAGATCGGGGTGGTGGCCTTCGGCTTCTGCCAATTCACCGATCCGATTGCAGAATCCGAGCGACTTCACAAAATTCTTGCAATTCCAAGATTTGGAAATACTCTTGCCGCTTTCGTCGAGGATCCCTTCGGATAGAATCGATAGTTGTTCTTGGGCTTCTTTCAAACCAACCGCCGGGACTCCCCCTTCGCATGGGGCGCATCGACTCGCTTTGAGTTGTTCTAGACTACATGTTGTCATCGTGAAACCGTTTCTTCCTTTCGGAGCTATTGTTGATGTCTTCGCTGAATCGTTCGTGTTTTGCCATTCTAATCGTATTCATCTTGTGCCGGTTGTCGATCGCCCAATCGATCGCCCAGACTGAGCCTCAAACGGTTTCGCTTTGGGATGGTAAAGCTCCGGGAGCCCTCGGACAGGAACCCAAAGACAATCCAGAAGGCTTGCTTTATCTGTTGCCAGCGAGTACGAACGACGGGGAAGCAGCCGGAACCAAAGAACGCCATTCCTGCTTAGTCATTCTCCCAGGGGGAGGTTACGGTGGATTGGCGATCGATCACGAAGGGTATCAGATCGCGCGTTGGGCGAACTCGATGGGAATGGTCGCTTTTATCTGCAAGTATCGGAATCGAAAGGATGGCTATGGTCACCCCGTTCCGATGCAGGACGCGCAGCGCGCTGTTCGAATGGCTCGTGCCAAAGCGGATGAATGGAATATCGATACAAAGAAAGTTGGCATCATCGGGTTCTCCGCCGGTGGTCATCTCGCATCGACGGTGCTCACGCACTTCGATGACGGACAGGTGGCCGAAGGTGATTTGGTCGCATCAAAAAGCTCCAGGCCTGACTTTGGTATTCTTTGTTATCCAGTGATCGGCATGGGACAGCGATATACGCATGCTGGAAGTCAGAAGAACCTATTGGGAACCGAGCCATCGCCGGAACTGCTTGCATCGCTGAGCAACGAACAACAAGTCACAGCCCAGACACCGCCAACGTTTCTCTTTCACACTCAAGAAGACGTTGTTGTTCATCCCGAAAATAGCCTCGCGTTCTATACCGCTATGGTTCGGCATAAAGTGCCAGGTGAACTCCATTTTTTCCAGAAAGGTAAACATGGCGTTGGCTTAGCAGCTGGAATGCCAGGAACGGAATCATGGCCCGTGTTATGCCGAAAGTGGCTTACGAACCTTGGATTCGTGAAGTCGAAATAGCGGTTCATCCAAGTTTAAGTTTTGGGTTTCCATTCGTAGCCGATGTCGTAAGACTTCGGAGGAATCGCAATCAACATCGCCTTTCGAGCTGCGTCCGAATTCTGACGAATGTCGGGTGCGACTTTGTAAGCGGAACGGCGCAAGCCGTCCGGTGCTTCGAACGTTTGAGAAACCGGACGGCTTGCGCCGTGCCGCTACTAAAACGCTGCTCGTCTGCCTTGGAACTCGCGAAGGATATCGCGAAGCGGATCGGTGGTGGGTAACTTCTGATCGTAATCCTTTGGGGACAGCCTTCGAACGGCTCCTGCGTTGTTTGCTGCTTCGGCCAATCGATAGGGATCAAGTGTCGCGCGCTCTGGCAGAGCTGCTCCAGGTGGTACAAGCACGAGCCCGATACTTCTCGGTTGATAGTTGACGTCTTCGATAGGATTCGGACTCGTTCCCGTTCGGTCGATCGCAATCGACTGAAGGAACTCTTCGTAGACACTGATGTCGTACATGGGAGATGGAGGAACCGGCGTGCGGAACTCGCGACGATCCCAATCACCGTAGTTGCTACGAACTTCAAACGTCTCAACGATCGTCGCTCCGCTATCGCGATCCATCACGATCTGTTCCATCGAGCCGCGAGGAATTCGCAGTTTTTGTGACGAACCGCCATGACGAAGGTCGGTGACTAGCACGATCAAGGTTTCGTTGTGTGAGTTCGTTAACGTGACATTCGAGGGTGCTAACGGCGGGTTCGGAATGACGTTCTGCGAGACGCTTCGATAAAGTGGTTGGACAGCTTGAACGATCGGCGTTGTCGGCCACCATTGCTGGTACGGCGAGTAAGCGATCGGTGCGAGCGCCAATCGATTTTGCTGGAACGTCAACGCTTGGCCTGGAAACTGGAGGCTTTCCAGGGCATAGCTCCCCAGATTTCCGGGGCACGGACTGATTCGCCATAGTTGGTCCGCTCGATCGGCCAAGGCATAAAGATCCAATGGGCTACTGTTGTTTTGGCAGCCGAGCGCCAAAATATTTCCATTGTCGACATATTGCACTCGGGCTAACCCATTGGGCAATGGCACGATATACCAAGCTTGGGATCCCATTGCAGACTGGGGCATCATGTTCAAACCTCCACTTGGCAGACGCGACAAGTACCTTCGTCGAGTCGCATCGCCCAAGCCCAACTGGATGGGGATGGGAGCTTGATTCATGTCGGTTGGTAAAGGAAACGGTCTATTCGCGCCAATCGGGGGACTATCGGGTAGTACGAGATCCGAGTCGCGAAACGTAGTTGGAAACGGTGTGGAAGGCTTCAGAAAAGTATTGGACAAACCGTTTGCTTGTGGAGGTTGTATCGCCATGCGCGAACTTCGAAACTGCCATTGTTGGTTGCGATCTAGAGTTCCGATTTGCATCGGGCCCTGGCTACTAAGCGGCCACAAGATGGCTTGACTCGCATCTCGCGAATAATACCCGAACCATTGCCCATCGTTAGTATCCAGTCGAGGTTCGCGTAGATAGTACGATTCTTGGCCAGCTTGGTCGCGTATGACGAGCCCTTCTTGGTGTCGGACTGCTACCGAGGCCTGCGATAATCCAGCGGCCTTCAATTGGTAAACTTCTTGCGTAAAAGCCGGCGTCGCTGTGATCAGCCCAGCCAAGCACAAGATGGCCCGCTTTGTCTCGGCGAACAGACGGTGCGATCTCATGGGACTTCCTTCTTCTCTGGAGTTTCGAACGACAATGGCTTCTCGGCACTTGCTTCAGGTTTCTCCGAGGTTTCAGGCGATTCTTTCATCTCCGGTTTTTCGAGCGAATCAGGCTT
>JANPLJ010000075.1:0-1130 GCA_031426475.1 Pirellulaceae bacterium
GGCCGCACTTTGACTAAGGCACATGAAGACGGGTTCCATGCGAATGCTGGCGAAAGCCGTGTGACTAGCGCTCAGCGCAAAAGGTACAAGCAAATTTTCGCACTCGCTTCGTCTCGGTATGATCGCTTCGTAACCGATAGCATACGGCGGCGCGTTGTCGCGACCTGAGGACAACTTTCCCTCACGGATGACGACTCCGTCTTTTACGATGCGTCGGATTTCATGAACATCGGTCCCGTAGCTGCCCAAGGCTACTGATTTCGGCGCGGTCTGTCTTCCGAACGTGTGATGTTCCGTGATCACTAGGTCGCTGACCATACGCCGAGCTTCTCGAATGTAGAGTTGATGCGGCCAGCCTCCGTTGTCAATGAACTCGTCCTTCGGCAAACCAAAACGTTGCATCTCCTTTTGCACTTTTTCCGGTACGCGCGAATCGGTAGCGAGAAAATGCAAGAGACCGCGTTGGTAGTTCTCTTGCTCTTTCGCAAGTTTTTCCCGCTCGACGTAACTTGCCTCTGGCCAAGCATGGCTCGCGCCGGGAAGATTGCCACCGAAAGTCGCCGTGTTGAAATCCCACTTCTGATTCGGCAACTCATCGTGTTTAGAGAACCATCGCAGATCCATGTCATCGCCATTGGCGAGGCATGCTTCGATGAAGCGAACAACGATTTCGTAACGCTTTGGATCGTATTCGATAGGCGGTGCGATTGGGATGCTATTCACGGGGTTTTTAGTGAGGCAAAGTCGATAACAATAAGCCTGCACGCCGGGCGCAGGATCACCCTGAGTACCAGGCTCGCCTTGCTGAATCAGCGGCAGTAGTCCGCTTTTAGGGTCTCCCTTCACGACGAACGGATCAAGTGGAAAATCGCGGTCCCAAACGCCCTGACCACCTGGAACGCGACCATTCGCTCCAGGCACAAGATATCCAGTGCGAGGTTTGAACTTCGCGTCGTATTGGATGCCATTGAGCGACTCACCATGCTTTACGTTTCCTTCACGTATGAGCGTGTAGCTTACCCCGGAATTCGCCATCAAATCTCCTTCATACGTGGCGTCGATAAACATCTTCGCGCGAATGACATTACCATTCTCCAACGCAATCTCAGTGATGCGCGAGCCCTGCTTCA
>JANPLJ010000076.1:0-3860 GCA_031426475.1 Pirellulaceae bacterium
ATGGATCAACGGGATGTAGGCCACGTACATTGATGCCGCCAAAATACATGAAGAAGCGTTCTCGAGTTGGTGTTCAGCAAAAAGCCTCGCTCTTTTTTCGCGATTTTGCGCCCGGATGGATACAATGAGGGCACTATATTATCGCTCTTCGAACTGTCTCTTATCTAAGTACCTTCGAGCATGACCTCCCATTCGGCTGAAAATCTGCGTTCACAGGCTGCCATAGAACTAACTCGAGGCCTCGATGCATTCAAAGAGTTCGCGTCGGATAGCGAACTGCTTGCAATCATTATCGAACCAGATCATATTCTGATCACGACCAAAGATAATGGTTCGGGGAGAACCCTTCGAACGTATGACTTGGCGTATTTGCTCCCGTCGAACGCACTGTTTACGGAAGTCATCAATTTGATCCAGGTCACCGTAAAAGCTAACTGGGAAGTTGATGGAGGCGAGTCCACAATTCATCCGTTTGGATCGATGCTGGTCGTGAGTTGCCCTGAAGAAGTGCACCTCGCGATCGTGGGTTTGCTCTTCGAACTATCCAAGATGAACAAAGAGAATCTCAAGTGATCGAAAGTGATCCCGCGGCTCCGCCCGCGGGCCGGTCTATTGTCGGCGGAGGGAGTTCATTTGTCAGCGGACGGAGCCGCTGACCCACGTTGAATTTATCAGCGGACGGAGCCGCTGACCCACGTTGCTTAGCTCACTTCCGCATCTTTGTTTTGTACTTCTGCAGGGTTGGACGGATACGGCAATTCTTCTTTTTGAGATTCACGCGGCCCTCCCACAATTTGGTCTCCACCGAGTGTGTTTTCCAGACTTCGTAGAATCTTCCCGAGCGGCTCTCGTTCGTACTTGAAGTCATCAAAGACGAACACGCGGCTCAGACTATTGTCGCGATAAGTCGCCTTGGCGATGCCTTTGGTCTCCCATTTCTTCTTGTCGAGCCGAATCACATCCTTGAAGTCGAGTGTCTGCCCCCAGCTGGTCGTTAAACCGGTAGGAGTCGACTCGACCCAAGTCCCTCGCGAACGAAGGTAATAGAGCAGCGCAATAAAACCGGCCAGAAAACTAAGGCCGCCCCATATATACTGCCCAATAATCGAATCGGCGACTTCTTCGGCCTTCTTCTCCGGAATACGATTCGGCCATCCTTTTTCGCTTGTAATTGCCTGCCACTGTGCGCTTCGTTCTTTGGAATCTAACTCTCGCAACGGATCGTAAGCTTGAGCGTACACGAGTTGCTTTGGGTAGCCTATGAATCCGTCGTAGGCAAACCAAAGGGACAACGGCAAGCAAACCCCTGCTAACAACAAATACCGTTTCAAATAGCTACTTTGAAAATTAGCGCGATCGCTCATGAATCTTTCCCACAGAAATAGCAAAATGATCAACCTCGACGAGTCTCATAGTTTACCACAACCGGCTTAATTCGGTACCATGAGCAAACATCCAAAAAATGAATGAACCTTCCTTAACATTCGACGAAATCATCGACCGCTTCGAGGAATCTTGGGGCGTCGGTGAGCCGCTGCGCATCGACGACTTGTTGCTCCCGCCAGGTCATCCCGACCAGACAAGAACGCTGAAAGAGTTAATCAAGATCGATCTGGAATACCGTTGGCGACGTGTTCCGATGGCGACGAAAAACCAACTTGATGATCATCCACCGACCTTGCCAACGGAAAAAACGCCCGCCGCCAGTACGTTTGTCGAGGAATATGCTACGCGTTTTCCGTCCGTTTTAGAGGACGGCTGGATTCCGATCGAATTGATCGCCGAAGAGTATCTCATCCGCCAGCGGTGGGGCGATAGACCAACTACATCGAGTTACATCGTACGGTTTCCAGACCAAACGACCGAGGTCCAAAAAGCTTTGAAGGCAGTCGATCTGCACCTCGCTTCCCGTCATAGCTTTGTGGATACGCGACTTGCCGGGCGGGATCATGAGACCCAATCTACGAACGTGCCTGCCAATCGACATACGCTATCGGTAGGACAGCAAATCGACGACTTTCGTTTGCTGAACGAACTAGGCCACGGCGCCTTTGCTCGTGTTTTTCTGGCTCAACAAGTTTCCATGCAACGCTTGGTCGCCCTCAAAGTTTCCGACCAGAAGAGTCTAGAGTCGCCTGTTCTTTCGCAATTGGAACATCCCAACATTGTCCGAGTCTTCGATGAACGCCATGTGGGATCGATGTATTTGATGTACATGCAGTATGTTTCTGGGGGAAGTCTTCGGGACGCGATCGATCGCTTAGCAGGCGTTTTTGATCATGAACGCAATGGACTACGGTATCTGAAGGTGATCTCCGACAAGCTGCAAGCGAAGGGCGAGACATCGACGCGTGAGACAGCGAGCAATTCATTTGCGACTCTCGACTGGGCATCGACCGTCGCCAGCATCGGCGCACGCATTGCCGATGCGTTGTCGCATGCGCATGGGTTGGGAGTACTCCATCGCGATATCAAACCCGAAAACATCCTGCTAACCTCGAACGGTCAGCCCATGTTAGCGGACTTCAATCTCAGCTTTGGTGCCAGCGTTATTGGCGCTTCTGCAGAAGACTCGTTTGGCGGCAGTTTCGCTTACATGTCGCCTGAACATATTCGTGTTCTTCTCGGGGATTGTCCGGCCGAAACAGTCAATGAATCAAGCGACATCTTCTCGTTGGGAATCGTGCTTTACGAATTGCTCGTGGGCAGACGACCGTTCGAACAAGGAAGAGATCTTTCGGAACCGAATTGGACAAAACTGAATCATCTTCTAGCCCGACAAAATTGCCCATCGCCATCCCAACCGCCTGGACACGCTGATCAGGGGCTGTACGCTTTCGTGTTGCAGTGCCTTGCGTATGCACCATCGGACCGACCAGCGTCAGCAAGCCAAGCCTCGCGTCGATTGCAATTGTTGAGTATCCCAAGGATCAAGCTTCTCCTGTCGCCGGCAACCAATACGTGGTTCGCCTATTGGACGAAACATCCGATCGTATGGTACTTGCTGCTTGGCATGGTACCTAACGCGTTAATGTCGCCTCTGAATATCTGGGCGAATCATCGGATTGCGATTGAAAATTTCGATCTTGATTTCTTTCATTACACGGAAGAACCAGTTGTTAACTTGATCGCATTTCCGTTGGGACTTTTGGTAGCCTGGTGGTTCGCGTTTCCGATTTCGAAGGCGATAACCCATCGTCCCGTAGAAGCTCGACTGGACGAATCGACGCGATCGCAAGCTGCCAAGAGGTGTTTAAAGTTGCCCGCGATAACGGCAGTACTCGTTTTAACTCTCTGGGTATTGAGCGGGTTGGTCTTTCCTTGGTGGAATCAATGGGCATCTGGAAGCCGCGTCAGCCCAATCGATTTTCTTGGCTTCTTTCTTTCACAGGTATTGCATGGCGCGATTGCCGCTTGTTTATCTTTGGTTTTCGTCTGTCTGATATCGTTGCGATCGTTCTATGCTCGGCTCATTCCGATCGATGCGAATGAAAGCGAGCAACTGCAACTTGGGAGACTCGATCAGCAACTTAGCTGGGCCAACGCTTGCTTAGAGATGACACCACTTTTCGCAATTCTAACGATCTCGCTCAGCGATCAATTTGATAAACTCGTATTCGTTGCGTTGGCACTGGTCGGCTTTCTCGGTCACATCGTTGCCGCCTTTTTGATTCCCAAGCTCCGGGCTACGATTGAAAGCTATCAGTTGGCCGTTGGAAAATCCAGTGAATTATTGCGTTACGGAGCTCGATGAAGAATGGCCAAACGTCGAATGGAACGTACGTCCGCCAACCAAAACCTGTTTGGGATGGAGCTGATGTTGGTCCAGCCCATCGAGTTGCCGACCGTCCCGATCGCTA
>JANPLJ010000077.1:0-1351 GCA_031426475.1 Pirellulaceae bacterium
TCAGCGAAAAGTCGCTCGAAAATTTTGTAATAATACCAACACTAATCAGGTGCCCACGATTCCATGGCGAGACTTGCTGCTCCTAGCGCTCCAGAGACGCTGGTCTGCTATTCATTCGCAACACCGTTATTCCAGGCTTCATACATTTCATCGATCGATGGAATCGCTTGTGGGCGAACGATTCGGAAGCCTAACCAAGGGGCGTCGGTCAGATACCAGATACTTTTCGGAAGTTGTGGGTCTTGTTGTTTCCATGATTCATCGGAGGCCTTTCTCGAGGCACTGCGACAGTCTTTGGCGTCATCGTCATAGCTGCCACCGCGAGCCACGTGCGGGTATGGTTTTTTCGATCGGACCCATGTGTTGCCTTGCACAACGCCTTTCAAGCGGTCGCTCCGCGTTTGATAAGTATCGTTTGCGTACTGATCAAGGCACCATTCGCAAACATTGCCACACATATCGTAAAGTCCCCAAGGGTTGGGCTTCTTCTTACCGACTTGGCTATACTGAAACTTGTCGGAGTTGTCGTAGAACCACGCGTACTCCGATAGCTTTGAAGGATCATCACCCCAAGAATAAGCTGTCTCAGTACCGGCCCTTGCTGCGTACTCCCATTCTGCTTCTGTCGGCAAACGATAGAAATACCCCGTTTGAGCACTCAACCATTGGCAGAACTTATTGGCTGCATGATGTGTCATACAAACCGCCGGAAACCCTTTTCGCCCCATTCCAAAGTCCATCGGTTGGTAAGGCGGTGTCGGTTGCGAAATCGCATCGACCGGATCGTCGGATTTGGCTCTGACTTTCAAGCTTCCATCTTTATTGCGCCCCGCGTCGGTAAGCTGAAAAGGTTCGTACTCATCCCACGTGACCTCGTGTTTCCCCATCCAGAACGGCTCGACGCGAACTCTAATGCGAGGCCCTTCATCGTCGTTTCGCTCGAGCTCACGATCTGGACTTCCCATCCAAAATTCGCCGCCTGGAATGGCCACCATTTTAAATGCGATACCTGACTTCGGGGCGACACTTTCGTAAGATGCTCGCTTTGCATTGCTGTCTTGTTCGGCTTTTTTCACGATCAACTCGTGGATACTTGCGACAAGCTCCTTTGTATCTGGACTAGTCGAGGCAACGGCCGATTTGACTTTTGCGACAAGCTTTACACCGTTAGCCCAACGAGCACCTTGTGCGACCCAAAGCCTGACGAGCTCGATATCGCTATCCGAAAGTGGATCACCGATCTTGGGCGGTGGCATTCGTTGACCATCTTCGCTTGGCAAAGTTAGCAAAGTGTAGATCGGGCTTTTCTCCGGCTCACTTGCCACGATGTTTGGTGCATTGTCGCCAGTCG
>JANPLJ010000078.1:0-1351 GCA_031426475.1 Pirellulaceae bacterium
AGACATGATTCATAAGTGGGCTGTGAATTTTTGTGGACGAGTCGCTCTGCGACTCGTCGAAACTCGCGAAAACGGACGTAATTCATCAAGCAATGATGCCGAGTCGCAGAGCGACGCGGCCACGTTTATCGGGTAAAAAAACGGCCGATAGTCGCATTTTAGGGATCAGAAAGTATACTTGAAGCTCATGGTTTTTTGGCCTTTGGAATGAACCTGTGAAGCTAGGAATCGAACAACTTGAAAACCGGCGTTTGATGGCGTCGGATTGGCAAAACGCGTTGAATCCGTTCGACACGGATAGTTCTGGGGTGGTCGAACCGTTGGATTTGCTCTTGGTCATCAACGATCTCCGCTCGAATGAGGCACGGGTTCTTGGAGCAAAGCCCGCCAACTACACCGGTCCGCTATGCGATGTCAGTGGCAACGGGCTTGCTGAGCCCCTGGACATCTTGCTCATCATCAATGCATTCGCTCGCTATTCAGGGGATCAATCGCTCGCGGTTCGAGTCGAGAACGACTTGGATTTGAATCATAACGGAGTTGTCCTTTCTTCGTTGGTACGATTGGCCGGTACGACGATGAAGGATTCGACGATTGAGATCTGGCAAGGCGAGGGGGCGGCGAGAACCAAGCTGATGCAGACCAGTGCGGATGAGCAAGGTGTGTTCGCGTTCGATGTTGGTCTGGCGCCTGTCAGCACGTTGTTGATCACGACCAAGGATCGACTTGGCCGAAGCCTGCAGACGGAAAGGATATTTCGTCACGGTGACGTCATCGCCGATTGGAATGCAACGCTGTTGCGATTGACTCGCGAGTCGACGTCGACCGCGCCGAATGCCCCCGATGTTCTCATCAAGCCTCCACCTCCGCTGGTCTCGCGAAATCTTGCGATGGTGCACCTTGCGATGTTCGATGCTATCAATTCCATCGATCAGAAGTATGAGAGCTATGCCTATCAAACGACCAAGAAACTCGGTATATCGGCAGCCGCCGCGATTTCTGCAGCGGCCTATCGAGTCGCGAGCACGTTGTTCAACTCGGGATTCGAGAAGATTGAGCTCGACCAGACGATGACGGAAACTTTAGCGACGGTTCCCGATGGAGATGCGAAGGCCCAAGGTATCGCGGTTGGCAATGCGGCTGCAGATGCTGTGCTTGCGAAACGAGCCGATGACGGTTCGAAGCGAGTGGTTGCGTATCAAACGGGAACTGAGCCTGGCGATTGGAACCGAACGATACCAACGTTGACAGGACCAGCGCTGCCGCAATGGCCAACCGTCACTCCGTTCGCAATGACATCGGGTAGTCAGTTTCGTCCGTCGCCTCCGCCGGCTCTCGATAGCACTGCATA
>JANPLJ010000079.1:0-5535 GCA_031426475.1 Pirellulaceae bacterium
ACGGTTTCTTCGCCTGAACCAGTGGCCACCGCACAAGTAAAGCCTACGATTTCCGATCCAGTTCTTATCGCTGTGCTGGATAAAGTTTTCGCCGATATTGGGAAAAACATCGGCGTTTAGGCATGCCCCGATCGGCTTGGAGGCCGTCTCGCTTTCGAGACCACGGTAGGCCGGAACAAGCAGCTAGTGACGTTCGTCAGTTTGAGAACGATAATCTGCGCTGTTCCGGCAATTGGAAACCTCGGTTTTGCCGGAACGGCGTCGCCAACGCTTTATTCAACATCCTAGTTTGCTAGCGACTTGTTCCGGCCTACGAAAAAACGAGAGATTGCGGGCGAGACACCCGCGCACCAATTCTAAATTTTGATCTGGACGGACTCTGGGTCGTTAAAGCTTTCCTTCGACGGCGAGATCGTGGAAGAAGTGAGGAACCTTGTCTTGATTTTCGAGGAGCCAGTCGATGTTGGGTTGACCCGACATGGCTTTGGCGATCGCCTTGGTGGTTGCTTCTCGGTTCGTCTTGAAGAGCAATTCGGGATCATACTTTTCGTCGACGATGGACGGGTCTAACCAGACGCTGACAATGATCCCAAGCTCTTCGGCTTTGTCCTTGGGGATGTGGCCGTGTCGAACGGCATCGAGCACACCGTGCGCGATCGCCGCTTGAACGGTTCCCATGAGAATGTTCGTATACTCGGAGCTATTGACGGTGACTTTGCTGACCATCAACGTCGCTGGCTTGACCATCACATCGCTGTTGAGGATGGCGAAGACTTTCGTATGCCCTTTCACTTGATTGCCAATCAGATTTGCGATCGCGATTCCGACAGGTCCGTCCAATTCACCGATGACGACTTCTGGTTCGGCGGCGGACCAAGCCGGAGCCCCTTCGACGAGAGCTTCTCCGGTGCGAAGGATGATTCGCCCTGAAGTCTTGTTAGAGTTCTTGGCAGACTTGGTAACCTTGGCGGTTTTGGACGCTTTCGCTGCTTTCTTCTTTTTTGGCATGTTGAGTTCTCGACAAATCTAAGTGGATGGAGGATGTAGTTCAGGACGCAAATAGATAAATGATTTTCCTAGTCGACCACCATAATTGCCGGCGGAAATTCGCAGTAGACCGGGCGTCGATTTCGCGGCGTCGACCGCAGCGTAAGTGGCGTTTGCGACGGATTCGAGATCACGTCCGTTGACGATGATTTCCATGATCGACTGGACGCCTTCAGGCACCAACGATTTTTGTCCAAGCTTTTCGCGAAGAGTCGGGCAATATTCTGCAAAGGTACTTGCAATCAGAAATTTGTACTGGCTACCCGCCTTGCTACCGCTTGCCGCGACGCCTCCTGGAAACGTGGTAATAACGCCCGGCGAAAGATCCGCCGCCGCAGCAGCTCTCTCGGCTGCTTGGATCGCAGCTTCTTCGGATGCTCCCATGAACCAAACGTTTCCGCCCATCAATCCATCCGCATACCCGAAGCGTCGCGAAAGAAAAAAGTCACCGCCAAGCGTCGGGATGACCCAGCCCGGTTGACCATAGCGAATGTCGCGAAACTGATGTCCATCGCCGAAGAATGCGATCTTGCGTCCAAGTTTATAAAAGGGGTCGGTGTCGAGTGCGTTGAAGCAGCGGGCTGTTGGACACGTCAAGATATTCTGACTGATTCTCGCCAGCATGACTCGTTCGAGATGTTCGACGCGATCTTTGCGAAAGCGTGGAACATGAAACTGCAGGTAAGCACCGGGTCGTCCATCGGGGGTTTCTTGTTGGTGGGACTTGCCGTCGACATAGGCTTCGACTCCTGCCTCGCAGTCACAAAGGATAGTACTGCTGGCGTGGCCCGTCGCTGCAGCGCAGGCTGCGTCGAGCCATTTTCGATTCGATGCAGTAACGAGTACACGACCATAGAGACTTCGAAAAGCTTCTGCGTACGTATCGTCAATCATCGCGGAGGACGAGTCACTCGCGGAACTAGGATCCATCATGGTCACCGAGTAGCTCTTCCGCGGCCGGAAAAGACATTGTCTTCCGTCACAATTTTGTCCATGAAAATATCGTGATCTTCTGCTGGTATCTCGTCGAATAACTGACACTCGAAGCTCAACGCGCCCAGCGGAGCATCGAGGCGAGCATGTTGCAAGAGCTTGTCGTAGTAACCTTTGCCATGCCCCGTGCGGCCTCCTTGCCGGTCAAAGGCGACTCCTGGGACCATGACCAAATCGAGATCGACGGGTTGCAAATGTTTGGTCGCGACTGACCGCAGTTCGGTTTTGGGCTCGAGAATTCGGTACATCCCGAGTTCCAGTTCGTCCATATTCTCGAGGTGGAAAAGCTCCAACTCTCCGTCCAGGCAATAGGGAACAACAATCCGTTTTCCACTCTGGAGGGCACCGGGCAGGGCTTGCCGAGTCCGCACTTCGTCCCGAACATCCACGTAAAACATGACTGTTCCAGCAGAGTGATACTCCGGTAGCTGCATGAACCGATCGACAATTTTTACTGAGATTTCATCCTTGTTCCGCTGATTCTTGCGGTTCTCGTGTGCTTGTTTGCGAATCTCGGTTTTTCGTTCGAATAAGTCCATGTTTGATCGGTAAGGAGGGGCAAAAAACTTTGTTTTGACTATGATAGCGAAAGTCGTCTGCCGTAGAAGTGACTTGTTCTGGTCAGCGCGGGCAATTACCCTATGGAACTGCGGTCCCTCAATCGTCACTCGCCCCTGAATCTTCAACGTTTACGTCGCTATGTCGTTATTTTGGCCGATTATCTGGATTGGATCGATACTTGCGGCCGTGATCGCATTTGCCGTGACGGCTATGCGGGAAAACGCAAAAGGTCGCGCTGCGTCCTTGTCGCGACAACCCAAGGTGGCTCCGGTCAGCGAATTAGATGCGGTGCCTGACGAGTCCATGGAGAACCTCGACGGTTTTCCAGCCGATAATTTCGACTTCGGCGACGGATCTATGAAATCGTGATCAGCAGTGCCGTTGTCAGCGGGCGGAGCCGCTGACCCACGAGTGGAGGAGCGTCTTTTTTTCTAATCCGTCATGTCTTTCTTGAGAATGCCGCTCCCAAAGCCTTCTTCACCCAAGGCTTGATCTCCACCTAAAACTTGGGACGTCTCGGAACCACTACGCTGGGGACTATCGAAATGCGGCTTGGGTGGCTCGGCCTGTGCCGGCTGAGGGGGTTGGAACGAAGTTGTCGATGAAGGGGTGTCAAAATAGTCATCATCGTAACGCGACGCGTAACCCGGAAGCTTTGCTCGTTCGAGCTCCGCATGGTACTCGCGAATGACCACTTGCTGGATCATGTCTCGGCAGGTTTGATTGATCGGGTGAGCGATATCAGCATAGAGCCGATTCGAATTCGATTCCACGTCTTTCAGATCGTTGCTACCTCGAAGACGGGTACCACACTGATTGCAGTAGTTGCTTCGAAGATGATTCTTGTAGCCACACCGGCCGCAGCGTCCCGTCAGCTTGCGGCTAGGCATTGCAACAAAAGGAGCTGTAGTCCCTTCGATGATCTTCAAGTCACGAACAACGAACGCCTGATCAAAGGTTATCGAGCAAAAGGCACGCAACCTATCCTCAGAATCCTCCATCAACTTGATGCGGACCTCGGTAATTTCCATTGCTCTGTTCACTCCTCCCGAGTTTGGTTGGCATCTCCAAAAAAATTCTCGCAAGTCAAAACGTTACGTCATTCGCTTACGAGTCGAAATGAACGATGATTCTCGTATGGCATGAACGATTGACGTCTGCCGAACAACTTCACGCTTCTCGATGGCCATTGCCAATTTATCGGATGTTCAGTGTTGATAACTGTTCGCCAATAGAGGGCGTTTGCCAACTACGGACCGCATAGGCACGTACCGGATATCGCTTTCTTAGGCGCTCGGCGAGCAGCTTTGCGCGTTCCGCTGTCTCTACGACAGCAAAAACGGCAGAACCACTACCGCTGACACAGCTTCCCATCACCCCTGGTTCGCCAGAAAAGATCTCTCGAACCCTGTCAATCCAGGGGTTTTCACCGGCTGCGGGACCACTCAATCGATTGAATAAATCCTTTGCCAACGTTGGTCGATCCCGACACTCCATCGACTGAAGCATCGTATCGCATGCTAATACTCGACTGTCTGTCGCATTCGATTCCGCTAACCGTCGAAAGATATTTTGAGTAGAACAACCTAGGGGAGGATGCACCACGACAAAATCAATGGACCAGTCTGACGAAATCGGCACGACGTGTTCACCTCGGCCGGTGCAATGAGCAAGCCAGTTGCCTGGACCGGCTCCCGCTGGACGGCCTTGTATAAAGAAGTTTATATCCGAACCAAGCCCCGATGCCAATTCCGCTGCCTCGATTGCCCGATACTCCCCTAGCCAAGCCAGCATCCCACCGACGATGGCTCCTGCCGCATCTGCACTACCACCCCCCAATCCGGCTTGTGAGGGAATCCCCTTAAGGAGCTCGATATCTAAGCCGCTTTTGATCCCGTATTTTTGACGAACTGCCTCGAGGGCACGAATTACCAAGTTGCTGCGATCGCTTGGGATTTCCCACGCATTGTCTTCATCGGAGAGCCTTTCAAACCCGTTCTCCAGGGCTGGTATTACTCGCAGCTCGAGTTCGGTGCTCTGAGTCGTTTTCATTCGCAATCGATCGCAAAGGTCGATCGCCAACATCACCGTATCCAGGTCGTGATAGCCGTCGGGACGCTTCCCTAGAACTTCTAAAAATAAATTCACTTTTGATGGAACGACGACCTGCCAGTTAGTCGCTTCACGGGTAATTAACATTTTGCGTTTCAATTCCTCGGGTTCCCTTGATCGTCCAAGACGATTATAGGGTATATCAACCCTCGCAACGCAACCGCTAACGGTTCTGAACTTTTGTGGACAAGTCGCTCTGCGACTCGTCGAAACTCGCGAAAATGGACGTAACTCATCAAGCAATGGTACCGACTCGCAGAGCGACTCGGTCACGTTCGTCGAAAATGTCACTCCCTCGTAGGGATCCCCGCTTTGAAAAGTGTTGTCGCTAACGAGGAACCAACCCGAAGTACAACGCGACTACGATGCCGACCCCTACCATCGAGACAACGATTCCAGATAGCCGTCGCCGTCGAATGTAAAATAGCAAACAGAAACCGGTCAACGATACCACGAGCAAAAATACTGCAGACAAATCGATAACCCACGACCAACCCAGCCCGCTGTCTCGACCTTTGTGCAAATCATTTAGTAAAGCAATGAACCCAAAGGAAGAATGAACGATCTGGTATGTTCCCGTCTCGCGATCGATAAAGGCATCTGCCGAATAGCCTGGCGCGCGAAATCCAACCATACATTGGAACTCATCCATCGAAAACTCTTTTGTTGCACCTCGAGCATGCTCGACCGCCCGAAGATGTTCGACGATCTCTAACTTGGCAACACCTCCGTCTGAACCGCTTTTCAGCCAGGATTTTTCAAGTTGTCCTTGACGCTCAACAATGATTTCGCGATTGGCGCCGAACCAGGATAAGCCGTTCG
>JANPLJ010000080.1:0-2968 GCA_031426475.1 Pirellulaceae bacterium
GGTTCTAAACTAATGCGACACGTTAACCAGTGGCCGACGATTTCTAATCAATCCAGGAACCGCTAGCTGGCGCTGCGCGTTAAACCGCGTCTTCCGAATTTGAAGCAGAGCCTACGGCGTATATTTATTTTTCTAAGACTCTCCGTGACCGCCGATCTGCCACGATGCTCGTAGCGCGCTCATTCTCCAACTGGATCAAGTCGGCCATCCCTCCAGCTAGGCCAGCAATGCTTTGGTCATTTTTCGAAGCCATATCTCGATGCGATCCATGACCGAGGCCATGCCAGGAATAAAAGGAATCAAAACAGCGAGACCCAGTATCGCGAGAAATCCTCCGGGCCCCGGCAACCAACCGATTCCAAGTCCCACGAGAACTAACAACACGCCCGACCCGCCTGAAAGTATCTTGGAAAACAAGGACCAGTTTCGGATTTGCTGACTCTTGAATCTACGAAAGTCCCGAAATCTTCTACCTGGCGGTGCGGATCTTAGTATTTGGAGGTCGCGTCGAATTGCAGTCCAGCAGTAAAAACGTTTCATGGTCGCATGTTATAGATTGCTATTACCACTTCGACTGTCCCAGATTGCTCAACGCGGCACAATTGCTAGCCGCTTTCTCTTGTTTTCAGTTTCCAAGCCACTCGATAACGCGTCGTTTAAAAGCCGGAAAGAGTCACTTGGGTAAATTCTGCTTTCGAACTCGTGCAGTGCATCATATCGTACTTCGGAACGATGTGCACGTATCACGCAATCGTTGTGCCAGTAACTTGTGTCGCAATAGGCTTACGTGTTGGACGTGTGGCACGGCAATTGCATACGAATCGCGACTCTTGTAGCTACGTTCGCCAGCACGTGGCTGTAGCTCAAGGCGGTTCACCATGTTCTAGCGAACGTAGCTACGCGCCATGCAATATCTCGGCTTGCCGAGTTCCCGCGGCGTAGATCGGCTAGCGCCTCAGGCTCAAATCGCCATGTGTTTCGCGAAGAACGCGTGTTGTTGCAACGATGAAGGACGGGCGATCAGCGAGAAGTTTCGACTCTAATACTGTATCTGCGGCCGCAAATCTTGGAAGAACATTATGATTGCTCAAGAATGGATGAGCATCCTTTCCAAATGGATGGGAGTAGTTGTTGTTTGTGCTGCGTCTCAAGCAATTTCGCAAGAATTGGAGACGTTACCTGCCCCAGTGCCTACTAATTCAGCAATCGCGGACAATCATGAGAATGGTGCAATTCTCCTGCGAGGACCTGTTCACGAAGCTTTTGCGGAACAAGTCTCGGCGCAACCCACATTCGGGTTATTGGTTCCATCGAGACCACCTCAGGCAATCGATGAGATCCCTCCAGATTCAAAACCTTTGGGCGACGAACTCGTTTGGATTCCAGGTTACTGGGGGTGGGAGGATGAATCGCAAGATTTCGTTTGGGTTACGGGCATCTGGAGACAATTGCCTCCAGGAAGACGTTGGGTGCCGGGCTACTGGAATCAAATCGACAACGGATATCAATGGGTTTCAGGCTTCTGGGCAGACGGGCGTGCAGAAGCAATTGAGTATCTCCCTTCTCCTCCTCCACCTATCGATGCGATCGCAAGTGTTCCCTCGCCGAGCGAAACGCATTTCTATGTCCCTGGAACTTGGGTATACCGAGAAGATCGATACCAATGGCGAGCAGGTTATTGGTCGGCAAGCAATCCGAACTGGGTCTGGATACATGATTGCTATGTTTGGACTCCCAAAGGTTGCATCTACCGAAGTGGCTACTGGGACTACCCATTGGCCTACCGAGGGACTTTGTTCTGCCCTATTCAGTTCCGGACCGTTTACCCTGGATTGCGATTTCAACCGCGATACGTCGTCAATACCGGTTTGCACTGGCTGGCCAATTTGTTCGTGTATCCCGCATATCGACATTACTATTTCGGCGATTACTATGCATCTCGATCCAGCCAGCAAAACATTTATCCATGGATCTCGTACACGCAATCAAGTCGCCACGCTGATCCGTTCCAGTCATTCTATGCAACGCAACGCCCAAACGAACTGGTACAAGTGAATAAGCTATACCAAGGCTATCTTCAGAACGAACGATTGAGACCACCAGTTACGTTCGGAGCAACCGCCAGCGGCACCATATTCAACAACTTGCCGTCGACCGGACCGCTGGCGGTGACAACGACGGACGCACTAGTCAATAGTGTACAATCGATTCGCAACCAAGGATGGGAACTCCCATTCGCGTTCGAGCGTGTCGATAACGAGCTCGCGTCCCGCTTGGCTTCAGGTCGCATGCCGTTGCAGGAACTACAAGCGAATCGATCCCGTGTGGAACAATCTTTACCCAAAACCGGGAATCGCTCGGAAGGTGCTAGTTCTGTCAAAGTTCCCGAAATCGAGTTGCGCTTGCCAAAGTTGAATCCGCAAGTCTCTGGATCCCGTCCTCTTCAAGCAAAGACCCCGGGACATTCGCAGTTGAATGCGGAAACATATCGCGTGTTGAAACCAGAGTTCGAACGAGAAAGGCAATCGAACGGCAACGCGCCTGGCCGTGCTACACCAACTCCGAACCTACTTCGCCCTGCTGCCCCGGCTCAGGCACGTCCATTGCCACAAATCCCCACAACACAACCGCCTGTAATAAGACAACCATCCAGTCCGTTGAGAAGCAATCCGAATGGACCAATTCTTCAGGGAAAGCCACAGCCTTTGCAGTTCAATCCACAGCGAGTCGAAGGAAGAACGGATAGCCGTTCGAACATCGGAACCTCTCGCGCTCAAAACAGGCCGGAAGCTCCTCGAGCCAAGCTCGGCAGCGAGATTCCGAGCCGCCGCGAAACAAAGCGTGGGAAAAAGTAACCTTCCTACTTGGCACTGCCTCTCGATTCGATATCGAACTAGTTCTTCGTTATCGCCTAAAAACATTGGTTAGCTTGGAGCGAAGGTCCGTAGAGTTTCGGATGGCCCAGCAT
>JANPLJ010000081.1:0-3633 GCA_031426475.1 Pirellulaceae bacterium
CTTTCCACAGGGCCAGCAAGCTCTCTCTCAAATTGTCGCGCAGCGCTGTTCGAAACGGACTTGCTGCATCCATACTGCGCAATCATCCATGTGAAAACAATAAGTAAAAGGATCGCGGAAGACCCTTTTGGAATTTGAACCATCCTACGGCTTAGCTCTTTCCATTCAAATCGACGGGCGGAAGGTAGCGATGCGTCGACCAACGCAAATCGCATCGAAGTTCTTCATGATTCCGCCTTGCCTATCTAGCAATCCCTCTAAAATAGAGAGGTTTGTTAAGTTGGGAAGTATCGACACGACAAATTTCGGAAAATCATTTTTCAATACTGCCAAAATTGCGGCATCGTTTATGCTCGAATGTGCCCCATCGCACGTTGTGCGATCCAAAAAATCAATGGTGTAACTAGCTTTTTCCTTTCTCGACGGATCACCAATACAATGCTTTACTGGATGATGATTTTGCCGGCTTTCGGACTCGCGATGCTTGCGCAGTGGATGGTGCAAAACGCGTTCAAAACAATGAGCCGTGTGCCGGCAAGAATGACTGGAGCGGAAGCGGCACGACGAATCCTTGATTCACAAGGTTTGCGTAGCATTCCCATTGAAATGGTTGAGGGTCATCTATCCGACCACTACGACCCATCGCACAAAGTGGTCCGTTTGAGCCGCGACGTTTACGCCGCAAACTCGATGGCAGCAGTTGGAATCGCCGCTCACGAAGTTGGGCATGCCATTCAAGATGCTCGCCGGTATTCGCCGCTCGTATTGCGCAATCTGGCCGTGCCGGCCGCCAATATTGGGGGCAGCATCGGATCGCTTTTGCTCATGTTGGGGTTTTCCATGATTCTGTCGTCTGCCGCTCCACTTGGAAAGATGGTCTTTCTTTTGGGAATTATCCTTTTTGGTGCGACAGTAGCGTTTCAGCTAATCAATCTTCCAGTGGAATTCGATGCGAGCTCGCGCGCGAAAACTCAATTGATTGAGCTCGGAATTGTCAGTGGCCCCGATTTGCCTTATGTCAGCAAGGTGCTCAACGCAGCCGCTTTGACCTATGTTGCGGCGACGCTTCAAGCTGTTTTGACGTTGGCATACTATGGAATTCAGTACCTTGGCGCTACTCGAGATGACTAAGGGACTCCAGGTTTCGCCAGGGCTTGACAGATCGTCACCTTAGTTGCGACCATACGCCGCTATGGCACTATCAACGATCGAAGCGAGCATCTACGATTTTCCCGTTTACTACGACTTGATTTTCGGTGCCGATTGGGCTGCCGAATATCGATTTTTGGAAGCGGCATTTGCGAAACACATAACCCCGAAAAAGAAAGGAGCTCGCGTCAAACGTTTGCTTGAGCCCGCATGTGGAACAGGCCGACTGGTATACCGGATGGCAAAAGCTGGTTACGAATGCGATGGGCTTGACCTCAATACAAAAGCCGTCGCATACTGTAACCAGCGGCTTGCGAAAAACAAAATGCGGGAATCCGCATGGGTTGCCGACATGACCGATTTCGTTGTCGACAAACCTTACGATGCGGCATTTAATACGATCAACTCATTTCGACATCTGCCAACCGAAAGTTCGGCGTTAGCGCATTTTCGATGTCTTGGTCAGGCGATTCGCCCCGGCGGGATCTACGCTCTGGGATTCCATCTGACACCACTTCAAGGCACACCCACCGATGAAGAAAAGTGGTCTGCTCGACGAGGACACCTTGTTATCAACACGCACATGTGGCCCAAAGACAAAGATCCCAAAAAGCGAATCGAGCGATTTAATCTGCGTTTTGATGTCTATCGCCCAACCGAGCAGTTTCGAATCGATGATGTTTTGGTGCTTCGATCGTACACCCATCGCCAATTCCAGAAAATGATCGATAAGACCGAGGACTGGCAAATCGAAGAAGCCTATGATTTTAGATACAGCATCGACGATCCAATCGAAATCGACGATTGGACCGAGGATGTCGTCTATATATTGAAACGCAAGTAGGCCAATGGCCTGGAATCGTAGGTCAGCGACTCCGTTCGCTGACATGCTTCCCCGCGAGCGGAGTCGCGGTGCCACTACGCAAGTTCTCGCCCTCGAAGCGGCTCTGGCATTTTCCAATCTTTTTTTAGCGCACCTCGTCGAATTGCGTTCTATGCTTTTTCGGCCAAAGACGAGCCGGTTTTAACTCGTCGAGAATGACGTCAAAGATCGATTGGAATATCCAATGCCTTGAGCAGAATCCGATGGATCGTTCCAATCGGCACGATCAGCACGGTAAGTTTCGCACCTATGGAATTGTTACTGTTAATCTGTTGCGCGGTGCTCGCGGTCTGGGGACTGGTTTATCTTCGGGTAGCCGGACTTTGGGGCTACGTGCTTTTGACATTGATTGCCGGGACGGTGTTCGGCCATCCGTTCTTTCATGTTTCCGCCGTCACGTCCGATCGCGTGCTGCTGGCTGTGTGCCTAATTCTGTTCATCGTCTATCGATATCTGGGGCTGACGGAACGCACGGCGTGGCATTGGATCGATACCGTCGTAATCTGTTTCATATCGGCATTGATCCTGACCACGTTCATGCATGATTGGAGGGCGGACGGAGCGTCGCCGTTGAGCAAGTTGATATTCTTTTTTCTCTTACCTATCTGCATGTATTGGTTCGGAAGACGCGTGAAACTTACGCCAGTTCACCTGCGATGGATGTTTGCGACATTTGCTTGTTTTGGAATCTATTTAGCGTTTACCGCGGTCGCAGAAAAATTTGGAATGGAGGCAGCTGTATTTCCGCGATACATCGTCGACGCAAAGTACGTCGAGTTCCTAGGGCGAGGTCGAGGTCCTTTGCTGAATCCAACTGGCAACGGTGTTTTGTTGACGTTGGGATTAAGCTGTGCCCTGATGTTTTTCCCTGGGTTTGGAAAAATAGGGCGACTGGCAATCGCATCAAGTGTCCCCATTTATTTGCTCGGTATCTATTGCACACTCACACGATGCGTTTGGATTGGTGGCGCGGCAGCGCTGGTCGGGATCACCTGGGTTGCAACCCCAAAGCGGCTTCGTATCCCATTCGCCATCGTACTGCTATTCGGTGGCGGGCTCCTGGTCGCGATGAAATCTGAAAGCTTTGTTGGTTTCAAGCGGGATAAGAATGTCAGCGTTGCGGACATGAAACAGTCGGCTCATCTTCGCCCGATCCTTGCCGCCTTCGCTTGGAAAATGTTTCAAGATAGACCGCTCGCAGGTTGCGGGACGGGCCAGTATTTAGGGAACGTTAAGTACTACATGGGTGAACGCAACGTCGAACTGCCTCTCGCAAAGGCCAAAGAGTATGTTCAGCATAATGTCTTTTTGGCTTTGATTGTAGAGAACGGAATCTTCGGCATGCTTCCATTTACGATCCTGCTGCTCTGGACATCCTGGAGTGCTTGGCGATTGTGGCAAGCCAAACAGATTGCCCTTGAATATCGGCAGGCAGGGCTCGTGTTCCTGGGCTTCATGGCCGCCTACATTTCCAATGGCATGTTCCATGACTTGTTGATCGTTCCGATGGTTGGTACGTATCTGTTTTTTAACATCGGCTACATCCGCAATTTGGCTGGGAAGCATCTTTTAACGGGGCAAGCCTGGGCAGTGAAATCGAA
>JANPLJ010000082.1:0-1976 GCA_031426475.1 Pirellulaceae bacterium
AGATGACGGCCCATAACGGTATGCAAATTGCAACGTTTTCCCAACCGATTGGGTTGAAACCCGTGGGCGAGTAGCGGTACATCTGCACACGTCGGCCGGTTGGCTAATTCGCTATTTCAACTCGCATGGCTTGTTTAATGAGCGTTCATTCACCAAAGTTTTGAGGAGAAAAAAGAAATGAGAAAGCTATTGTTCGGTATTGTTTGTTCTGGAAGTTTGGTTGCTTGCCAAGTACTGCACGCGCAAGTGCCGATTGTGGCAAAAGGTGTTCAAGCTGAACAGAGCGCGACCACCGCAGCCGAAACTCGTGTCTCAGATTTTATGGGGACCGAAATCGTTTTAGAGAGCGGCGATAGCCTTGGCCACGTTAAAGATTTAGTGATTTCGAATTCCACGGGGAGCATACAGTACGTCATTGTCGCGAGCGAAAATGGCGAACTTCGAGCGATTCCCTGGAAAACTCTGGCACTCTATCAAGGAAGCGATGCCAAGGATCGCTACTTCATTTTGGGAATGGAAAAAGAACGGTATTTCAAAGCACCCGTGATCCCTCAGCAGGAATGGGTAAATTTTTCGTACCCAACCTGGTCAACGTATGTTCCTCAAGTGAACACTTATTATAACGATGTTCGTGCAGTGCGACCGGCGGCCGTTCGTCGCGCAGATCGCCGCATCGATCGTGCGACACGACCGTAGCCTTGTAGCGAAGTTGAAAAGTTGAACGGATTGAAGTGGACGATGTAAGAAGGCGAGGATAGAGAATTTTGACAAGGCTTTTTTGAGGACCATCATGATGTCGACTAACATGTCCCCGCCTCTTGAATCATCGGTATATCAATCTTTGAATTCGCTGCGTTTGCATGAGCGACGCAGCGAGAACGCGTTATCCGAGGAGCTAGCGCGTCTGAATTCTTTTTCGAGAATATTGCAATGGTTAAGCGTTATTGGGATGTCCGTAAGCTTCTATCTTGCCTGGGTGACTTTGTCAGCAGGAAAGATTGCGGGGTGTGGAAGCGGAGACGTGTTTGATTGTAGTTCGATTTTAAAAAGCCATTGGTCGACGGTTTTTGGTATCCCTGTCAGCATTCCCGCCGTATTTTTATATGCGACAACCTTAGCGACCCTATTGGTATCAGGTCGACTGGACGAGGTCTCGAAATGGAAATGGTCGGTCGTTAGTTTTCTTGCTTTTTCCGCAGGCTTCGCCGCCCTCTGGTTTATAGGATTGCAGGTTCTGTGGCTGCAACATCTTTGCCTGTATTGCTTAGGTGTACACGCTTGCGGTTTAGCAATGGCGGGGATGGTCGCCCGGAAAGCGCCGGCAGGTAAAAGGACAACTCGACGGTTAGCCATAGGAGCAGGCCTTGGTGTAGCCATTTTGATCGTGAGTCAAATGACGATCGCCGCGCCAGAGTCGTTTGAGCTGATCGATCACGAGTCGGAAAATGCAGACGTTGAGGGGTCGCTCACCTTACCTCCGACTGTCGACCAGCTGTTTGAATCGCCAATGCTCGAGCACCCAAGTCCCGATCAAGCGTTGCTTTCACGTCCCCTCCAAATTGAAATGGTGGCGCTCCTTCATCCTTTGATTTGGCTGAGCTGTCAAACGAGCAGTCCCGCAAGGAATGGGACTACGAAAACCGAACCGAAACAAAATACGGATCACGTATCCCAAAATCGCCATACTGCGAAAATTCTCAAGAGTACGACGCTGGATGTAGCTCAGTGGCCGCTGCTCGGAAAAAAAGATGCCCCATATGTGATGGTAGAGATGCTGGACTATACCTGCCAGCACTGTCAAAACACGGACGTTGCAATTCGCGGTGTTATGGAAAAATACGGTGACCAATTAGCCGTTATCGTCTTGCCAGTTCCGATGAATGCCTCGTGTAACCAATTCGTCAAGACTACCGTAAATAAACATACCGAATCGTGCGAACTGGCCAAACTTGCAATCGCGGTCTGGCGACTAGAGC
>JANPLJ010000083.1:0-2231 GCA_031426475.1 Pirellulaceae bacterium
GTACGGACAGATTGTAAGTGATCATGTCATCCCAGAAATTCTCGATGAACTCGAAGTAACATCCGATTATCGCCGCCGAATGGCTGATGTAACTGAATGGAACGCTCGCTCCAAGACGCAGATCAAGGGGATTGCTATGTCTCCGATCAAGTTTGGGATTTCGTTTACCACCAAATTTCTCAATCAAGGGAACGCGTTGGTCAATGTGTATACCGACGGCTCGATACAAGTATCCAGCGGTGGTACAGAAATGGGGCAAGGACTGAACACGAAGCTTCGTCAAATCGTCGCCGATGAATTTGGACTTGATCCATCGAATGTGATGGTGATGTCGACTTCGACAGAAAAGAACAACAACACATCGCCAACGGCGGCCAGCGCGGGAACCGATTTGAATGGACAAGCTGCGATGATAGCTTGCCATGCGATTCGCGAGCGAATGGCCATTTACGCGGCGACTTATATCGCATCGTCCGATGCAGGACTATCTCCATCGCCAGAGCATATCGTCTTCCAAGACGGGTTCGTTTTTGATGAAAGGCGGCCGGAGCATCGCATTGAGTTTGGAGAGTTTTGTGAATCGGCACGCCGCGAGCGAGTCGACATGGGAGCGCGAGGCTTCTACGCGACCCCAGGTGTTGACTTCAATCGTGAGACCGGTCGAGGTACACCCTTTTATTATTTCACAACGGGTGCGGCCGTTTCGGAAGTAACAATCGATCGCTTTACTGGCGAATTAACCATTGATCGTGTCGATTTGCTGATGGATCTAGGGCACATGATCAATCCCGCGATCGACTTGGGACAAATCATCGGTGGATTTGTCCAAGGGATGGGTTGGTGCACGAATGAAGAACTCGTCTACGATTCTCAAGGACGGCTGCTTTCAACGAGCCCAACAACCTACAAGATTCCGAACATCACTGACATACCGACTGTCTTCAACGTGAAGACGATCGAGAACCCGAAACATCGAGTGAACGTTCTGCGAAGTAAGGCTGTTGGCGAACCGCCGTTGATGTTAGGAATCTCCGTGTGGCTGGCAGTAAAACATGCCTTATCTCATTTGGTAGGTGATGCCGCTACGAGTCTTCCGATTCCGGCGACCGGCGAAGCAATTCTCAAGTGCATCACAGCGAGTGTGAAGCAGAGTGCGGCCGCGAAATGAATCCCCAGCGTGCCTTTCATGATCGCTTTACCGTTCTGTTCGATCGCGGACGGCCGTTTGTCGTTGCAACCATCGTCGATGTCCACGGTTCCGTCCCCCAGGACACGCTCAGCAAAATGATTGTCAGCGAGGCTGGACTCGATTGGGGAACCGTTGGAGGCGGACGGTTGGAGGCGAAAGCGCTCAGCGAAGCGGCGCGGATGCTCATCGAGAATCAGCCGACGCTTTTCGTGGATTGGAGCCTCAAATCCGACGTCGGTATGACCTGTGGCGGACGCGTCAAAATCTTCTTCGAGCGATTCCATACGATGCCATGGTCGATCGCCATTTTTGGCGCTGGTCACGTTACCCAAGCCGTCGCGAGAATATTGATCACTCTTCCCTGCCTGGTGACGTGCATCGATCCACGTCGAGATTGGCTAGATAAACTGCCGAAGGAAGTCGAAACAATCGAGACTGCGGAGCCAGCCGATCTCGTCGATACGTTGCCCGACAAGACATCGATCCTTTGCATGACTCGAGGCCATCAAAGTGACTATCCGATTTTGCACCGAATCTATTCGAGCAATCGAACATTTCATTTTGTCGGAGTAATTGGCAGCCAAGCGAAATCCGCCGTCCTTCGAAAAGAGTTGATTGCGAACGGCATTTCTGAACAAGTCATCAAGTTTCAATGTCCGGTTGGACTTGCCATAGGAAGCAACCATCCCGGAGAAATCGCGGTCAGCATCGTCGCGCAATTGCTTCAAATGCGAGAAAGCTTTGCAACTTCCTAGGTTAGGCTTTCGAGCGCTCTCGTAGCCACGCTCGCCAAGAGCGTGGACGCTTGGATCATCTAAATCCTCGTAAAATCGACACTTCTCGCTAATCGCCGGCATCTGGTTCCCAGGCTCCTGCCTGGGAACCCAAGGAGTTGCAGGCTCTGCCTGCTGCCGCGTCGCTCGATCCACTGCGTCGCGGGAGGCAGAGCCCACCGCTCTAAACATCTTTATTGACCATAAGTTGTTGAATCGTATAGTCTTAAGTTATGACAACAAGGAGGTGTTGCATGACTCAGGACGAG
>JANPLJ010000084.1:0-4583 GCA_031426475.1 Pirellulaceae bacterium
GCGATAGGTGAATACTTCTCTTTAACGAGTTGTTAACCAATTGAGCGCAGCATTTGAACTAATCCGGTGCTCCTCCCATGCCGGGGATCCTACGAGGCGGTTCGCAAGAGCCGCCTTTTTTTGCGCCTTGCAGTCAGCATGTAGTAACCGGTAAGACCGTGAAGCATGGAGGCTTCATTGGAAGATTTGTCAACGCGGCCCTGCAAATGCGATCTCAGTTGATCCAAGTCACCATTGCGACGAAATATCTCATATGCTTGGTAGAGCAACCGAAGTACGTTCGAATTGACGTAATCATTGGGCGTCGGAAAAGTGATTTCAGAGGTTTTAAACGCTTGACCAAAGTAGACGGGAACCATGTTTCGAGTAGTACGTGTCGAGCCGGAATTGGAGCTTGCCGAACCCACGCTAACCTTGCGTTTTTGGCGACGCAGCACAGTCTCCAGGACTGCGACATCCAACGCAGAATCCAAAACGGAAAGAATTTTATCGTTCTCGTTTTCCGGTCCCATTACTCCCATCCATCGCTGCAATAGATCGACAGTTTGACTCAACAGTGGTCGGCCAGAACCTGTGGAGCTCGCCACTTTTCTCGATCCATTGCCAGACGCTTCACTCAACAACTCTTTCGTAGCTAGCGCGACCCAACTGTTATAAGCACTCATCAGTTCTTCTCGTCGATCTAGTTCGAGATAGATGCTCATCGCGGTCGCAAGGTCACTGGTACTCGATGCCTGTGCAACAAAGCGTGCAAGTGTCTCATCAGATAGCTCGCGTCGACCTGCTTGTTCGAGCTCTCCTACTACGGCATGGAGAAGCGTGCGTCTGGAAGCTGCGGTGCTGGTTGTAGCGACAAGTCGTCCACCGATATTGACCAAGGGAATTCCGTTCGATGCAAGAACGATTTGGCCACTTGACGCGGTCGGTGCGAACTCGCTCAGCCGGTTCGCCTTGACCATTTCGTCAAAGCAATGCATCATTCGGTCAATGTCTTCATGCTCGAGCGGCTTCGATTCAGGCACGCTGCCGTTCAGCGTTCTGACGCGATTAAAATCGAACGTGGCGTGTCGCATGATGATCGCGTTCAAGAAAAACTTCTTCTCCTCGATAGCGCCTGTTTTGACAAGTCGCCGAGCCATCTCGAGAATGCCGTCCAGATCGGACGTTAAAGCTTTGACATACAACCAGTCGTAGATCGACTCGCGGCTAGCAGCAAGGTCATCACCTTTCTTCAAAATCTGTTCGACCATGCTATCCGTTGAATTGAGTGTGTCGAGCGACTCGGGCTTTGACAACGCTTCATTCTCAATTTTCATAAGCCAAGCGATCGAAGCCATCCTGGCCAAACCATAGGCCTCTGGCGTCCAAATCGCAGTCGGCTGTCTTGTCGTTACAAAGGTTTCTTCGTTGACGATGCCGACTGCTTGATGGATGCGAGCGGCCATCGAGAGCATCTCGAACGGCGACTGTCTCACCGGCGATGTCGTCATGGTTCCGCGAAGATTGTCGGTTCGGGATTTCGACAGCAATTGTTTGAAACTGGCTTCCGCTTGGATACCCAGTGAATCATGGGCTATCGTTTTCGAAAGCAATTTCTCAAAGATTTTTTTGGCTTCATCGGTATTGGTGGTCGAAGCAAGGGCAACTCCAGCGCGATAGAGAAGTTCCCAATCGTCGCCGTGCTGTTCGACGAGTGGTTGCAGCACGGCGATAGCGGCTTCAATATTCGAACTACTTAAGAGCGAATCGACACTCTTCAAAATGCGACCGCCGTCTTCCTCAGCTCGAATCAACCTTACAAGAATAGTATTCGCTTCCTCAGCGTCGCCGTGCGCATGAAGAAAATTTACCAATGGGTACTCGGTCTCGGCACCCGGAGCGATGGCGACCAAGCGCCGTTGAAATCCGATTGCTTCTTCCAGCTCGCCGCTGGCTTCGCAGAGCTTGGCCAGTTGCCGCAACAAGTTGGTGTCTTTGGTATCTTGGTGGAGCAGGTTTTCGAGTGCCTGACGAGCTGTGACGAAGTCGCCGACAGTGAAGTGTACCTGGGCCAAGCAGATGGTGGATTCACGCTGGAGTTCTTCGCTACGCTGGTCGTTCTCCAGGCGTTCGATCAATTTATCGAACTGGTCGATCTGTTGATACAGAGGAACCAATTTTGTAATGAGACTTGTCTTGTCGTCGAGCTCATCGGTTTTATCGTAAGCTCGCCAGTAAACATCGATCGCCTCGTCCGTTTTTAATTGTTCGGCAAGTGCACTTCCCAAAGCCATCATCAAATGCGGTTCGTTCGGATTGATTCGCACAGCTTTACGAATCGCGTTGAGCCCTTCGTCATGCTTCCCCACTCGAAAGCACAACTGCGCAAAGAACTCGTAGTGATCCGTATTGCCTGGAGCCGAGAGAATCAATTCCTGGGCGATTTTGAGCGCTTCGTCAGTGCGTCCGAGTTGCATTTCCAAGCGTGCTACCCTCATCCAATAGTCACCGACCGAGCGGCGATCGACTGTCGCTAGTTTGCGATACGTGTCCGCAGCTTTTTCAAACTCCCCAGCCGATTCGCTAATCCTGGCCGAAGTGGACAGGAACGCTATCGACTTGGGATCTAGCTTCATGGCCTCGTCGACGGCACGGGCTGCCGAATTCCAATCTCGATTGGCTTCGTGATATCTAGCGAGCAGATGCCATCGGTCCGGCGCCGAAGCATCGATCTCGTTGAGTGTCGCCGACAGCCTTGAAATCTCGGCGTCGAGCTGATCGCTCGACTGCAGCGTTTCGATTCGCAACTTGACAACCGTTTCGCGTTCGTCAGTGCTACTGGCCAGCTTTTCGGATGCGTCGATGAAGTTGAGCGCTTTGTCGTATTGGCTGGCTTGACAATGAAACTCGGCGCAGCGTATCTGCAGACTGAAGTCTTTGGGATCCATTCGACAGGCTTCCGAAATTTCGGCGAGCGCTTGGTCAAGAAAACCAAAGCCTCGGTAAACCTCTGCAAGTCGCAAAAGTGTTTCAGCCGAACGCCGACTCCCCTCGGCAATCGCTTTCCATGTCTTGAATGCATCCTCGGTTCGTTTTAGAACGTAATAGAACTCGCCCAAGTATTCGCGATATTGAGGTTCATCGGGGGCCAATTCGATGGCCTTCTGATAAAGTTCGATCGCTTCATCATTCAAATTCGATTGTCGATAGTAGTCCGCCACCTGCGAGAGATTCGAAGCATCGTTTGGCCGCAAAGCGACAATAGCTTTCCATATTCGGACCGCATCTTGTCTCCGCAGGGCGAGCTCTCTCGAGTTATCTTGGAGAACGAGTTTGCCCCAGTCTCGCATATAGTCGGGATTTCCGGGCTCCGTTGCAACGAGCTGTTCGTATTGTTTCAGAGCGTCGGGAATACGCTTGGCATCGACCAATTGTTCGATGTACGCCTTGCGGAGATCCGCTCGCGACGGGGCACGCTGAATCGCATTCTCCATCCATTGCATCGCTTCGGGCATGCGAGCCGCAGAAGCCAATGCTTTGGCGAGCCGCGACATGACTTCGATATCGTCGGGGTGGCTCGTGATCCAACGCTCGTAATACTTCACAAGATTTTCGCGGTCTGCGTTTTTCAGGAAAATATCTTCGATCTGGCGCCGAATATCGCGATACAGCCAGCTCGTCGGATTCAGATTGCCGAGAAGTGTTTCAAAATCTTCGATCCCCTCGTCGCGACGGTTCGTCTTGATCTTCAGGCTGGCTACCTGTACACGGAACAGAACTCGTTGATAGTCGTCCTTGACCAGTTCCGATAGACGTTCAAATCGAGGCAACGCCCCCGAATAGTTTTCTTCTTCGACCATCGTCGTCGCAATCTGCTCCAGTACCCGAACGTCCTCGGGGAATGCCGATTCCAATCGCATCCAAACCTTCAAAGCTTCGTTACTGCGTTGCGCTCGCTGGTGAACTTGTCCCAGTTGAAGTGAGATTTCGAGTAAGTCCGCACGCGTTGGCTTGCGGGAAATCGCTTGCTCAAAAGCATTGACGGCTTCACTGTTATTGCCGCTGCGTAAAAGCGACTGGCCAAGATAGTACGATGGCAACACATCGTCGGGGCGAAGCCGGACCGCGTGTTGAAAAGCGTCGATCGCCTGGGCATCGGCAGCTCGTCGAGACTCGACCATCCCCAATAGCATCCAAGCCGTACCGTCGGTTGCGTCGTTGGTCACTCGATCGCTCAGTTGCTTGGTGAACGCGTCAAGCGTTCCGAATTCAACATGGTGTCCATATACTCGATCGAAAGCAGTTCCAAATCGAGGGCTCCGTTCAAGCACGGTCAAGAATCGTTCGGCAGCCGCGACCTGCTGTGATTCTTCCTCTGATAACTCGGTGGGTGGAACTGCCAAAACCAATTGGCTAACCGCGATGTTTAACCAACAACATCCAACCATCGCGACATAGAATCGAAATCTCGAGTCGAAGCCCATATTGATACTCCTGAGTAAACCACCCCAACTGCCGAACGACGCGGACTCATGAATTGTTGCCTTCAATTTACCGAACTTCACCTGCGGCAACAACACAAGTGAACACGCTCGTTCCCAGGC
>JANPLJ010000085.1:0-1135 GCA_031426475.1 Pirellulaceae bacterium
ACCTCAAGGCCGAATTCGGCGGCTTACCTCCCGATCGATATCCGCTGAGCGATAGCTTGGCCGCAATCAGTGTCGGAATCGTCGATGGTCAAGCGGTTCTCGATCTGGATTATGAAAAGGATGTTGCCGCGGATGTCGATATGAATATCGTCATGACCGGGAAAGGCCGCTATATTGAGCTGCAAGGAAGCGGCGAAGAAGCGACTTTTGACGACGTTCAATTGCAAGCGATGCTGGGGCTCGCAAAACGCGGTATTGACCAGCTTAAGCAACATCAACGCGAAAGCTTGGGAAAAGACTGGCCGTTTGCCTGATGTATTTCGCAGGAGGTAGCCGAAGTCGCAAGACTTCGGGCGAACCGACGTTGACCAAGTTTTCCTGCTTCATCCAGATTCTTACGAATCCGGCTACCATTAATTTACTTCATACGACCGACGAATTTAGCCAGTCGAGACAGTAAGAACGAAGGAGTATTCGAGCGATGGCCATGGAAAACTTTTCTCGCCACCAACAGAAGATCATCAAGAATTACTACGACAATCGCGAGAATATTGCGTTGCAACGGGTTCAGGAACTCGTGACCGAGCTCTACTTGGCTGAAGGCAAGAAGCGAGAAAAAGTCTGGGATCAAATCGCGGGCCATCTCGAAAAGATGGGAACGCCACCGGACCGTATCGCGCATCTAAGGGCACAGGATAAGCCAGAACTGGTTGCAAACCTGGTTCAATCCAAGATTTAGCGGGGGCATCGACGGGTTGTAGCGCAAGAGCCGTCAACCGTCCGGCTGGAATGGTCGAACTGCGAAACTCGAAGTCCCCTTTCTAAATGCTGATTTAACCAGTAACTTGTTGGTTCAAAATGGTTTAAAAAGTCTAAGCAAATCCCTAGATATTAACGATGATGAACGATGACCTCGTATAGCCTGACGCATCTCAAACAGTTGGAAGCGGAAAGCATCCATGTCATTCGCGAAGTAGCAGCCGAGTTCAAAAAGCCGGTCATGCTCTACTCGGTCGGGAAAGATTCCGCTGTCATGACGCATTTAGCGCTGAAAGCTTTCTATCCAGGGCGACCGCCATTTCCATTTTTGCATGTCGATACGACATGGAAATTTCGGGAGATGATTGCGTTTCGA
>JANPLJ010000086.1:0-2341 GCA_031426475.1 Pirellulaceae bacterium
TGTAGCGACATTCGTCAGAATGTAGAGATTTGGCGCTTCCATCCACGTTCTGACGAACGCGGCTACGCTGGAAATCAAATAGAAAATATCCTTCACAGCTTGACACTGCTCGTGCAATCTTCCAAGAGTCATGGCGAAGTCTTTGGAAGAAAATCGGTCGTAAAGGATTCGTTAGGCTTTACCTTGCCAGAAATCATTTTGAGTTCTAGAAGCTGGCTAGCAAGTATTTCCCAACGGGCCGGTTCCATGCTTCCCAACTTAGCAGGGTCAAATCCTTCTGGCAAGCAAAGCGGTTTTAAATTGGCGACGCCATACGCCAACGCCTCTTCCGTCATTCCTTGACGGTTCTGCGAAAGAATGTACTTGTTCGTTTCCTCGGGAGTCTCGAGATACTTGGCCCAGCCTTCCACGCAGGCCGCGACCATCCGACGAGCGATATCAGAGTGGTTTTTCAGATAGTCTTCCGTACTGATCAAGACGCTCGCATAAGGATTGTAGCCGATATCGGACATCATCAGATTTTTCACTTTGACACCCTGTTGTTCGGCCATGAGCGGTTCGCTGAAGCTGTAGGCTTGCTGAGCTGTTCTCGGATCGGAGACCAACTGGGCAACGGTGCCAAAATAAGGAACCGTCTTGACATTCTCGGACAGAAGTCCTTTGCTTTTCATAAACGGAACATAAGGCCGCGCGGGATCGATTTGGAGCGTGATGTTCTTCAATTCTTCAAACGATGTGATCCCAGAATCTTCGCGTACCATGATGCAGCGAGGGCCAATTTGCATCGGTGCCATCAGCGCCACCAACGGCGCCGATTGCTCGCGAGCCATCAGCACGTCATCTGCATTGCCGACACCGAATTGAATGCGACCGATCGTAAGCTCTTGTGGAACGACGGTTGTTTTGCCACCCGGTTTGATTTCGACTTGCAAACCGTGCTTCTCGTAAATGCCGTGCACGAGCGCGGCATAGAAACCACCGTGCTCGGCTTCTGGATACCAATTCAGAAGCAGACTAATTTTGTCGGAAGCTGATTTCGATCCGTTGGCCGCGATGTCTGATTTCCTGGGAGTGTTTCCGGAACATCCTACAGCGACAACTAACGCAAACGGCAAGAGGCATCGTATTTGGTTCCAAAACGAGTTATACGAGTTCATTTACGGTTTCTTTCTAATGGATTATTCGCACAGTCGAATCAAGATTTGCCTCATTGTAGCCCGATGACTAGCGCATGCAGATGGCCGGAAAATTTCCGTAGCCGAAGTTGTCAAACTTCGGATGAATCAATGTAGACCAAGCTTTTCGAGCCTCGTCCGAATTCTGACGAATTCGGCTACCTGGATGGTGTGGTTCGTTTTTCGGCCGAACGATGGGCAACATTGGCTATTCTGATTCCAAGTTCGCGGCCAAGGTCCAGCGTCGCAGCACGGTACGACTCAACAGGTTGATCGACACAAAAAAGAGGACACCCAACAGCGTGCTCGCAAGGACGGCAGCCATCAATGCCGACGTGTATTGTCGGCCTTGCCATTGCGTCATCACCGTTCCAAGGCCGTCGTATGCTCCGCTGTTCCCGACGAAAAATTCGCCGACGATAGCACCGATCACCGCGAGGCCACAACTGATGCGTGTTCCTAGTACAAGATGACTGACGGCCGCTGGAATGCGGAGCTTGACAAGCGTCTGCCAACGAGTCGCTCCATTGAGACGAAAGAGATCGCGTAAGTTCTCATTGATCGACATCAAGCCCGCGGTCGTGTTCGATACGATTGGGAAAATGCTGATGATGACCGAGACTAAAACGATGGTGCGAAAGTTGTTACCCGACCAGATAATCAACAATGGCGCGATTGCGACGATAGGAACCGTTTGAAGGAAGATGACGTACGGATAGAGTGCCGATCGAAGCTTGGAAGATTGGCTAAAGAGCACTGCAATGATCGCACCTAGAATAATGCTCGCTGCCAATCCGCAAAGGGCTGCCGCGCCCGTGACGAGAGTTGCTCGAACCAAAACGGCACGCTCGGTCCACAACGCGTTCCAGACAGCGACCGGACTCGGCAATAGAATCGGGTGGATTTTAAATATTGAAATACAAGCCTGCCACATAGCGACCACCAGCACCAAAACGATGAACGGCGGCAACATTGGACGTGCAAAGCGAATCCAATCTTTTTTGGGAGGCTGCGTGTTTTGGTTCATGAATCCTCGTAGTCGGATTTGTGGGAATGTTCGGCAGCGGGCGGAGCCGCGGCCCCACCTTTTGTGGAGCGGAAGGTGACAATGACGATCGAATCGAGCTATAATCGATTGACAAGGAACAGTTTGATGAAATCAACTC
>JANPLJ010000087.1:0-1856 GCA_031426475.1 Pirellulaceae bacterium
ACAGGCTGTCCCAGGCTTTCTCGTGCGATCGGTCTATAGCAATCCCGCTGGTCACTTTGTTTCGGGGACGCCGGCCTATGTAACGGACCACAGCAGTCCATTTGAGCATCGATGGGGTGGTTGGTACGTGACTGGAAAGCACGGCGACATGCCTCATCTTGGCAATCTAGTGTGCAAGGACGAATCGTTACCGGGTTGGCTCGATCCCAAGGCTGGGTTGAATCGGTCTCAACTGCCGGACGACATTATTCCTAACGAGTACCTACAGCCATCGAGCGATATCGTTGCGTTGATGGTCCTCGAGCACCAATCGCAAATGCACAATCTCATTACCCGAGCCAACTTCGAAGCGAGAACGGCAGCCTATCAGGATGCAGGAATCAACAAAGCCCTCGAACGTCCAATTGATTTTCAAAGCGAATCAACGGAACGCCGCATCACGAGTGTCAGTGAGAAGCTCGTTCGCTACATGTTGATGGCCGACGAATTTGATCTGACCTCCCCTGTCATCGGAAGCTCGCAATACGCCGAACAGTTTTCAAAACGCGGGCCGAAGGATTCGAAAGGCCGCTCTTTGTACCAGTTGGATCTTCAGACAAGACTGTTTCGCTACCCTTGTAGCTTTTTGATCTATTCGTCAACATTCGACGCCATGCCCAACGTCATCCACAAAGCCGTTGGATCACGACTCCGTGAAATCTTGCTTGCCGACGCGGAAGTGAAAGGCTACGAAAAGCTTTCCGTTGAAGATCGAGCTGCAATCGCAAGTATTCTGAGAGAAACGAAATCCAATTTCTGGAAGACGTTTGTCGAATGAGAATTTATGCGAATCAACTCTTAAGGCAGGTAGCCGAATTCGTCAGAATTCGGATGAAGCACTACCTACGGTAGTTCCATAACTTCGACTTTGCGGATGTTCACTGTGCTGCCAGGGTCGTGTTGCTGGAAAGCAAAATAACCATCGGCAAACGTCTGGTCGAAATCCTGGAATTCATAGAGTTCGTTTCCGTCGATTGTGATCTTGATTTTAGTGACCGGTTTCTTACGCCATACATCGTCTTGAACTTGGATTTCGTATTGGAACCAAGTGTCAGGTTTCACATGCTGTTGGTAGACATGGCACATTCCATAAAGGGATCCCGTTCGAATCGGATCTTTATGAGTGCTATCGATCTGTGCTTCGTAGCCGTCGCTAAATGTCGGCTGGCGTTTTGAGCGGAAATAGAGCCCTGAGTTCCCACCGTCGTTGATTTTGATTTCCGCTCGGTAACGAAAATTCTTGTAAGACTTGTTGATGTAGACCAACATGGACTGCGTTCCCGAACCAGTGAGAGCGCCGTCCTTTACTTGCCATTGACTATCGTCCTTGCCGACCTTTTCCCAGCCATTGAGCGTCTTACCGTCGAACAATGGAATCCAGGGAGCCTCTTGGGCGGTCAGGCTCTTTGGCCAATAGGTTGCTGGGGTTACAATCGCAATCATTGCGAGACATACGAGGCGGCGATACATGGCGAGGTCCTATCGGTGGGAGGGTACGATTTGGAAAAGCACCCAGTCTAGCCCCGCATTCAGACCGTCACAACGGGCGGCAGTGCGAATGTTGGCGATTGGTTCAGCACGCAAACGGGGCCACGAGAATCCTGAAGCCATTGACTGCAAGTGGCGAGCAAAGCAACCTTGTCGATCGGTTTCGTTGCATAGTCATTGCAGCCGACCGCGAGGCATTTTTCGCGATCTTCGGCCATCGCGAGTGCCGTATCCCCGGCTGCTTTGTTCGCTGCGTTGAACTTGTCGGTCGCCACTTTCAGCGCGGCGGCGTTGTCGACGTTCGCCTTCTTCGCGGCGTCGAGTTCGGC
>JANPLJ010000088.1:0-1757 GCA_031426475.1 Pirellulaceae bacterium
GCCCCACTAAGTCGTAATGGCGTGGTTCGCTCTCCTTGCAATCCCACCAGCTCACGCACGCCGAGTTCCACTTCCTCGCCTTCGAGCGTGCGAATTTCGGTAAGATACAACAGCCGCGTGCCACGCGGACCGAGAAATTCGAATCGACCTTCGGCAAGCACTTCATTCACGGCGGGAAACAGGAATGGCCCGACTTCGTTTTCGTAAAACGCGGCCATTCGCGGTCCACCGTGTCCGAACACGGCGTTGCGATACTGTACGAGCGCATCGATAAGCTCCTGCAATGAGCAGGCTTCCACGTTGGCGGGCGCGCCGTCTGGGCCATTTTTTATTCGGCGATACAAAGCCAATACAGCCGGCCAATCACGGCGACGTTGCGAGAGTTGATCGGCGACATGGCCCAAAGGATGCGTTGCGGCATCGGAACGGCTCGCGAAGTAGCGAGCCGATTCACGGAGCATTGACACCCAATGCCCGAGCGACGGGAGCGCGAGTGGCAAAAGGGCTTTATCAAGTGCCAAGGCACGAGGAACACCGGCACGTACGTCACGTACATAGGCAGCAATGCTGGGTGCCGCGGCCAGCTTTACCATCGCCTCGAACAGATAAAACGTATGATCATGGCGAGAGCGAGCATCTTTGGCATTGTTTGCTCGGGCATAAAGCTGCGCCAGGGGGAGGGGCAGTCGTAGCAAATTTTCACGTTGAAATTCAGCCGTCATCAGGAACTCTTGCCGCAAACTAGAATTGAAGTCGCATAGGCTTCCCGCCCGTAAACCGAATCAACGGTGGCTGGGAGCCTATGCTACGCCGGAAAAGCGACGCATGATCATCTTGGTTAACTGGACGTTGCGGCACAAGTCTGCTCTCGCTTTTTATATTTCTCATACCACGCTTTTCGTTGGGATCTAATTCGCCAGCATCTGTGGTCGCTGACACGAGTGACGCGTTGATTCCAATTGGGCAACCGTGGAATGCGGTTAGTACGCCAAAACAAGGTTGGTGGGGGACAAGCCCCCGACCAACCTGAACGTCTAGATCGAGTTGAGAAATGCAGAGGAAATCGATCGTAGAATCCTATCGAATACCGGCGATCCGCGAGAAGTGTCAAAAAGGACAAGTGTCAAAAAGGACAGGCACTGCATGTCTAGCTCGAAGCGAAATCGCAATGCCTGTCCCTTTATTCTTCTTATTCTTATCGAGCTTCATCCAGATTCTGACGAATCCGGCTACTGAATACTTGATTAAGTAAATGTTGGGGGTTGACGAGTTAGGCAACGTTCATGCCGTCGCTTCGCGACTTGTGTTCGTTTTGGTCGCTCTTGTCCTGGGGTTCCGCTCGAAGACTCGCTCTACCCCAGGCTAAAAACTGCCGTCGCTTCGCGACTAAATTCAAGGCGGTAGAAACCAAAAATGAAAACAAAGATGTGTCTAAAACTAAGCGAAAAGTGCGGGCTCGATGCTATATCCAGACAGATTTCAGCGGCCAGCCTTTCAGAGTGACAGGCTCAGCAGATTGCGGCGCGGTCAGCAACGCAAGCAGGAGGGCGGTAAGGTGGCCCGATGAAGATGCTGAACACTCGGCAAGATGGACATTTTGAAGGGTTGCAAACTAACACGAATATCTCCTCCCTCGCCCCCGGCTTTGTGGGTGCGTGTTTCATGGTGGTGAAGTTGGGTTTCATTTCGTGGATCGCAGGTTCAGCTTCACGTGTTTCAAATCCATCACCTGAGTGCCGGGCATGGTGAGCGGTTCG
>JANPLJ010000089.1:0-3003 GCA_031426475.1 Pirellulaceae bacterium
CCGGCCCCTCTCCCCGAAGACGGGGAGAGGGGAGCAAGTAATCATATTTCTATCCTCGAAAAGTGCGAGAAGGGAGCAAGTAACCATATTTCTATCCACGAAGAGTGCGCGAAGGGAACAAGAGATCGTAGTTCTAGCCGCGAAGAGTGCGCTAAGTGAGCACGAAATCGTAGTTCTAGCCTCGAAGGGTGCGCGAAGGGTGCGAGAGTATTCCCGAATTGAGGAAGAATATGGCTTGACGCTACTTGTTGATCGCCAGCATCCGTAGCTACGCTCGCCAGAGCTAGTCATTACCCACATTTTATAGACTTTTCTCGTGCTCGCGCTCAATGGAATGGTACACGTGCTCGTGCTCAAAACACGCGATACGACTTCATCAATTTGCAAAGACGCTTGGGTCGATGATGTTTAAATAGTGACCATGGTCGGCAGTCACAATGACAAGCGAATCTTTCCAAGCGTCTTTTTGCTCGACCCATCGGAATATTTCCTTGACAGCGGCGTCGCCAGATAGAACCGCGCCGATCGAGTTGTCTATATTGTTTGCGTGATTCGCCCAATCGACGTCCCCCGCTTCTACCATCAACCAAAAGCCCTTATCGTTTTTCTCGAGAATCCGAATTGCCGCCTGAGTCATGTCGACAAGCGTTGGGTTCTCTTCGATGTCTTCACGCGAGTAGACTTCGGCTTCACGAACATCGCCAACAGGTTTAAAATCACCGTTTGCTGTTCGAAATGGCAAATGTCCTTTTTGCACGCCGAAAAAACCCAGCAGTCGTGTCTTCGTTTCGATGGCGGTTTCAACGGCCTTGCCCAGCGCTTCGCGCCCCTGAATGCCAGCGGTCCTGGTCGCAACGGTATAGCGATCGGTTTCTCGTGATTGGATCGTAGCGATATCCTCATCGGTGATATACCGATTGCCTTCAACAAAGTTATTGCCCTGTCCTTTGTTGCTCTCGGTCGTCTCTCCCCAACCTCCTCCGATTACGACATCCATGCCAGATAGCGGTTGCTCTGGATGAGCGATGGAAGGAAGCCCGAGCATATCGCGGGTCAAATCCTGATAATCATCGCGACTGACATTGTGCGCGTAAGTGGCCGCGGGTGTCGCATGACAAATCGGAACGCTTGTCACCGCACCGATCGACATCCCTTTTTCTCGTTGGACCCATTGGGCGATTGTCTCGGTTTTGTCTAGCGAATGAAGAACGTTGATCGAGCCATTGAAGATCTTGGCCCCTGCAGTCATCGAGGTTGCCGACGACGACGAATCGGTATAAGCATGCGGAGACACGCGAGATCGGCTGATCGGATAATCAATGTCCGCTGGTTTTGACCACGGGAACTCACCTCCCAAGTTGGGATCGTAACCACCATAGTGCTTGATCGGATCGTCCGTAAGCTGCTGGAGATCGACGTTTCCTTCGAGCCCATCATCGTGAGGACTGGTGACAAAGTACCCAAAGTCGGTATCGACACCACGGTAATCCTGGAATGTCAAACCGGTGCCGCGTCCTTCGGAATAGTTTACTTTGCCAGCAGCATGGGTCGCGGCAGCCCAGGTGGTTTGCCAGTCCATGCCGTCGAAGACAACCAGGAACACATGCTTCTTTTGGCCGCTCTCGATCGCCGCACGTTGCAATCGATAGATGTCGGTTTGGTCGCCATAGTTTGCGGTTGGATTGAGCGTCGACTCTGGATCGCGATGGTAAAGTTGACGCAATCGTTCTGCATCACGGTAAACGCTATGCTCACCCATGTACGGCTGAAACGATCCACCGAAGACATAAACCGGGATCAATCGATTCGAGTGATTCGTCCATCCACTATACGATCCTGGCTTGGCGCCCCAATGTCCCCAGCTAGCTTGTTTTGCTTCGAAGGCTGTCTCCTGCAGTTTCGCAATCGAATCCATCGTTGCTGGTTTCGTTTCTTGGGCCAAAGCAACCGTGTCTCCTGTACGAAACGATGCCAGCGTCACGCCAACCAACAATGAACACCAACGTACGCAATAAGAAAGACAAGCCATGAAGATGAACCTTAATTTCCAACCGAAGTCAAACCTTCGCTAACTCCTACGAAATGTACGCAGACGCCAGCAATCAACTAAAGAGTTCCATTTTAGTTCTTTTTCTTGATCGCATGATGCCGATTTTACACGCAGCGATGTTTTTGCACAGTTTTGTGCGATCGTGATCAATCGGCACGGTTGCCGATACAAGGGCTAAGTTGCGACGCTGCAACGAGTTCCTGCTTCTGACATGGAAGTCTCGTTATTCGATGCTTGATGATCCATCAAGTATTTCTCGTGAAAAGGAGACTTCACCGATGCGGTTATTCGCAATTAGTTTGGCCATTGGCGCCTCCCTGGCCTTCGCTGTCGAGACGCAAGCGGAAGAAGAGACGCTTCCACTTCCGCTTCCGATCAATACATCAGATTCGACGTCCTCGTATCGGCCTTCGCAAATCAACAAGGCCGAGATGATTCATGAAAGTCGCGTTCAGCGAGCCAAATATGTGGCTGCTCAGCATCTCGCGATCGAAACGATGAATCGCTGGAGCGGTGTCAATCCAGGGCGTCCCATGGTCAATTCTGGGTATATGTATTTGGCGCCGCCACGCGCAACGTATCGATGGTTCGGCCCAGCACAGCATTATCACTACATGCCGTTCGGGTACCCTGTTCCGTAGACAAAGTCTGGGAAAAGTTGAGACTTCTCGCGAATCGCCAGTATCAACACGCTCGTTCCCAGGCTCCTACCGGCTCCTACCTGGGAACGCACTGTCTTGGAGGCTCTGCCCACCGCTCTAAACATCTTTGCAATTCTAAATGCCAGAAAAAACGGGAGATCGAGGCTCCTGCCGAGAGGCACGTTGGAATAGCATACCCCATCCGAGTGTCATTTCCCGACGATGGCCTAGAGTTCCAACGTGCCTCTCGGCAGGAGCCTCGATCTCCCGTTTTTTCTGGCATTTAGAATTGCAAAGATGTTTAGAGCGGTG
>JANPLJ010000090.1:0-3375 GCA_031426475.1 Pirellulaceae bacterium
CGATTCTTGGACATGGAATACCTCCTGGGATTGGATTATGTTAACCCAAAATCCGGAAATTCCATTTCCTAGAGAGGCAAGACAACCCCTATTCTTTGTCAGGAGTTTCAGCGTCATGCAACTCCTCGCCAATGCGAGCAGATGAAGAAGCGCTCAAACTCTGATTTTCTTAACGAATTTTGTTGTCGCCTGGCCGCAGCGGGGTTACACTCTCTGACAAAGAATAGGTCGATGTTCCCATTAAGTTTGAATTCCCGAGCGAAAGGGTCAGTATGGTCAAAGAAATGAGAATTACGATTGCCTTGCTTGCGATCTCTTTACTGAATGCAAGTCATGCGTGGGCAGTCCCGTTAGCCTACATGATCAGCATCGACTCTAGATCGCTTCGAAGCATTGATTTGGCTATCCCCGGAACAGTGACGACAGTCGGCAATTTTTCCGGTGCTACGACAAGTCTTTCCGGACTTGATTTTCGTCCCGCCAACGGTTTGCTTTACGGGTACAGTGCCGGCTCAAATAGTCTGGTAGTCGTAAATCCAATCAACGCGTTCACAACCTTTGTGTCGAATCCGTCGACCGCGTCAACGACGAGTACTCTTGGAGTCGACTTTAATCCGGCCGCCGATCGACTGCGATTGGTCAACCTTGATGACCAAAATTTGCGGATCAACGTCGATACCGGTGCCACCATTGTGGATACACCGTTGGCCTATGCTGCAGGTGACCCGAACTTTGGTGTGAATCCGAATATCATCGAAGCAGCGTATACCAACAGCGATGTTAATCCGGCTACGGGCACATCACTGTATTACATCGATTCTGTATTGGATACGCTGGTCACGACAACCAATCCAAATGGCGGCGTTCTCAATACCGTCGGATCGCTGGGCGTAAATACAACCAATTTGGTCGGCTTCGATATTCTGAGTAATGGCTTCGGCGGCAACACTGCCTATGCGACGATGTTACTTGCCAACGGTGCATCCAATTTTTACCAAATCAATCTGGCGACCGGTGCCGCAACAAGCCTCGGGACATTGGGGAATGGACAACAAATTTCGTTCGGGCTTGCCATTGTCCAGCCCACCATACCGGAGCCCTCGAGCGCGATGATCGCCGTCGGTCTTCTTACGTTTGGTTTATACCGACGTAGCCGAGCAGTGTAGCACTGCAGCCCGGTGATCGCTGTTTTTCGTCCTACGAGAAAAGCTATGTCAAATGAACCGCTACGCCATTGGGAGATTAGGTTTCCTACCAGTTAGAGTATGTTGCCGCGGATCTATCTTATTCGACACGGCGAAACCGAATGGTCGCTTTCGGGTCAGCACACGGGTCGCACGGACATTCAATTGACGGCGCATGGTGAAGAAGCAGCGCGAGAACTGGGACATCGACTAAGGGATATCCCCTTTAATCATGTGCTGACCAGTCCACGGCACCGCGCTCGCCGAACCAGCGAGTTAGCTCGACTGGGGCCAATGGCTGATATCGAACCGGACTTGGTGGAGTGGGACTACGGCGACTATGAAGGACAGCGCTCGGCAGACATCCGCTACACTCGATCGGACTGGAATATCTTTCGCGACGGCTGTCCGAACGGCGAAACGCCCACTCAGATTTCCGATCGCGCTGACCGCGTTGTAGCCCGACTTCACCTATTGTACGGGAACGTGGCGATCTTTTCGCACGGCCACTTTGGACGTGTGCTAGCCGCTCGATGGATTGGACTGTCCGTAGGTGAAGCGCGACACTTGCTGTTCGGTACAGCATCGTTCGGTGTTCTTGAGTTCGACCGCAACCATTTCGACACACCGGTTATCTCGCTCTGGAATGCTGGAGCAAAGACGACAGTGTGAATTAAATGCAACGGTGAGGGTTCGAGAGTAGTTCTAAACGACTGTCGAACAAGCGAAAAAACTACTTCATTGAATGGTGTCGGAATCAGCCTGGTGGAGTCTCTGTATCGCGCCGGCTTTTAACTCCGCTGTCTGTCTTTTTTTGAGACAGGAAAAACGACAATCTAGTTAACACAAAGCGCGATGTTTCTGTTAACATGAATATGCTTTTTTTGTAGACGGTTGCGATCGTAAAACAGGGGACCGAAAGGGTCTCGAACTTACCAAACCCCATGAAATCAAGGAGATTCGCGAATGCAAAAAGAGAGTATTGTTACGAAGAGGGTTGCGTCCGGGGAGCTCCTTTTAGTTGCGGAATATAAAACGCCACTCCAGTTAGCAGAAAAAGCCGAGGGCGAAAGTTCTCGGCTTTCTCTATTTTCGGGCGGTTTTTCCAACTAATTTGGCACTTGAGCGCTCTCGGGGCGCTCTCAGATTCTCCATCCAGCATCGCAGGCTTTTTCTCGTTCGGTGCCCGATCGGGTCTCGAACTCTCGCATTCTCTTTTTTACACGGCTTCCGGGTTAACAGCCCGATGCGAGAATGAAGTGAGTCAACGGTGAAACACGTGAGGCGTCCAATGTCCGAAAGCTTCAAAAGCCGACAGGCCAAGTTGGAATGTGAATTGGCCATTCTCAAGACAAAGGCCGCCAAGGATAAATCGAACTGGATTGCCGAAATCGCTGGCGATTTCAAAGACGATCCGGATTTTGACGAGATTGTCCGTCTTGGCAAGGAAATGAGAGATGCCGAGCGACTTGAGGAGGCTCGCGACGATGGTGAATCGTGGCCAGAGTGGTACAGTATGTCGCCACTGCAGCGCTCGTATGAGTCGGCCAAGTTGTGGCAATTCTATTTAGAAGCTGGTGGCTCACTTGATCCCGAACCCGATAGTCAAAGTCCTTTCGACGCTGTCATGCCACACGGTACGCCACCTGCTTATGGGCGGCCAGGCGTGCGTGTTCTACGGCGCAGCGGAGTTTAGCCGCGACTGCGACATTGTCATCTTGTCCGACGAAGCGAACTTTGGTCGCCTCGATTCTGCTCTCGATGAATTGCAAGCGGAGTGTATCGCGATTCCGGAATTCAGGCCCGAGTACCTTGCTCGAGGACATGCGGTCCACTTCCGCTGTCATCATCCCGATGCAACAAACATTCGACTGGATGTAATGACCAAGATGCGTGGCTGTGACGAATTCGAACAGCTTTGGCAGCGTCGCACTTCGATTGACGATCCCAGCGCCGGTGTTGTTTATGAACTGCTGTCCATCGAAGACTTGGTCAAGGCTAAAAAAACGCAGCGGGATAAGGACTGGCCTATGATTCGTCGTTTGATGGAAGCTCACCATCGACAATTCTCGCATGAGCCAACACCAGCGATCATTCGTTTTTGGTTGCGAGAAATGCTCACACCTGAATTGCTGCGGCAAGTTGCTATCGAGAATCGAGACCTTTTGCCACTCGTTGCGGACTTCCGCCC
>JANPLJ010000091.1:0-4225 GCA_031426475.1 Pirellulaceae bacterium
GAAACTGGTTGGAACAACATTGCCATGTCGACCGCAGGCTACGGCGCCATCGGTGCCGGACTAGGCAGGACGCTTGCAGAATATCTGGCGGAGAAAGATTGAGACAGGAAAATAGAAGGCTGTTCCGGGAGCGGACTTGGGATTCCTTTGCGCTCTAGCGAGTTTACGCAACGATATCCTTAACGACATTGCCCGAGACGTCGGTAAGTCGGAAGTCGCGACCGCCATAGTTGTAAGTCAACCGCTCGTGATCAAAGCCGAGCAAGTGAAGTATGGTAGCGTGCCAATCGTGGAGATGGACTGGATTGTCGACCGCTTCGTAACCGAATTCATCTGTCGCTCCGTAAGCAATCCCAGCCTTTACACCACCTCCCGCCATCCAGATCGTGTAACCTTTGTTGTTATGATCGCGACCGGTAATACTCTGCCCGTAAGGCGTTCGCCCGAATTCGCCGGCCCACATGACCAATGTATCGTCGAGTAAGCCACGTTGTTTTAGGTCCGTTAATAAGGCAGCGATTGGTTGATCGGTCGCTAAACAACTCTTAGGCAGGACATCCTTGAGCAAGAAATGATGATCCCACGTGGTGGGCGCGGTAATCTCGATAAATCGAACGCCGGCTTCTGCCATGCGGCGTGCAAGCAGACATTGTCGACCGAAAGCATCGGTAGGAAGTCCGGAGCCGATTCCGTACATTTCTTGCGTCGTGCTCGATTCACCAGACAAATCCAATAGATTGGGGACCTCGTCCTGCATGCGAAACGCGAGCTCGAATGATTCGATCGCGCCTTCGATTTCAGGCTGATAAATTTCCTGCGCGAGTTTGTGTGAATTTAATTGCTGCACAAAGTCCAGCTGGCTTCGCTGCTGTTCACGAGTAATATTCTTGTTGTCAATATTCTTGAAGGGTGGGCTGGAATCGAATTCCTTGCCAAGGATGGCTGCATAGAATGCCGGAATCTGCTGACGTCCCAGTTTCGTTCCCTGACAGATTGTTGGCAGGAAACCAGAACCATAATTGCGGGCGCCACCGTTGTCTGATGGTGGATTCAATGTGATAAAGCCGGGAAGATTGGAGTTCTCTGATCCGAGTCCATACAATGTCCACGCTCCAAGCGACGGTCTCACGAACTGAAAGCTACCGGTATGCATTTGAAGGAACGCTTGCGAATGATTCGGCAAATCGGTGTTCATGCTATGAATCATACAAAGCTTGTCAGCATGCTCTGCTAGTTTCGGAAAGAGCTCCGAAATCCAAAGGCCCGATTCGCCATGCTGAGCGAACTGGAATGGCGAACCGAGCAGCGTTGCACCACCACGGTCTTTCCCGATCTCAGTCTTTTGACCTGAGCGAGCATTCAAAATCGGTTTGTAGTCAAACAAATCGACGTGAGATGGTCCACCATTCATACACAAAAAAATGACGCGTTTGGCGCGTGCCGGAAAATGGGGGCCAACAGATCGAGCTTGAGAATCCAAAGCATAGTTCGCGCTACTCGCCAACGCTGAAAATGCAAGATAACCAAATCCACTCGCAACCGATCGCAAAGCGTGCCGTCGAGAATAACAGCTGCGATCGTGATCAGGGTTTTTCGTATCGACCATTCTCAATTCGTCCTTTGTGTCCGATAGGAGCTTACGTTCGATTGCATGCTCGTGACTCGATGTAGGCGAATCGACGCGAACGTCGTGAAGTTTTCACTCACTTGTCAATTAATCCATGTTTCGAAATTCAGCCGACGCAAATAGTGCTTGGCAAAAGCGAGCAAAGACTTTCTCTTTATCGACTTCTTTTTCCGTTGCTCGCAACTCGTTCGCTAAATATTCATTCGACAACTTTGACTCAGTACCTTCCGGAACGCGACCAAAACATTTTTGAAAAGCGAGCTGAACAAACTGAGCGTTGCGGCGGAGACGATCGATATCTTGCGTCTTTTGGTCACTATCTATTTTGCGTAAAATAGATTTGGCGAGTGCTGTCGAACGAGCCACGACGAAATCGCTATTCATCAAATAGAGCGCTTGCACAGGAACGTTCGTCGATTCGCGAGCTCCGGTAACGAGACTGGGTTCAGCAAAATCGAACATCGCCAGCGCATCCGGCAATCGATCTCGAATCACGGGCAAATAGACGGAGCGGTGTACCGATCCGTCCAAGTCATGGGGAATACGGTCGTCTAATCCAATCAAAGAGATCGGTCGATCGCCGATCGTATTTGCGACGAGCGACCCAAGGGGGCGGCTTGCGTCAAGCTCGCCTGACGCGGCCAGCATGGCATCGCGTATCACTTCGGCATCGAGTCGCCGTTTCGAAGCACGCCAATGAAGACGATTGTCGGGGTCCAATTCGAAGTATTTTCGATTGAATGCTGACGACTGGCGGTAAACTCGCGATAGAACGACTTGGCGAATCAATCGCTTGATCGACCAAGCGTCATCGGTCAATTGATAAGCGAGATGGTCGAGAAGTTCAGGATGGCTCGGCGGCTGTCCAGTACTACCAAAGTCATCGACGGTAGAAACCAATCCCGTCCCCATCAGATGATGCCAAACACGGTTCGCAATGACGCGGGCCGTAAGCGGGTGACTCGAATCTGTCAGCCATTGTGCGAGTTGCAGACGACCGCTTTGCTTCGCATCGATAGTGAATTGAGTCGCGGTTGGGATCGGTTGAGGCAATCGTCTAGCGACAGGTTGAGTAGGCTGCGTGATATCACCTCGCTCAAGCAGCGACGCATCGACCATCTTCGGAGCTTCAAGAACCCCCATCGTCAGTGGCAAGGCATTACCCTTCTCGTCGACTTGCTCAAGTTGGCCTTCAATACCACCGGAGCTCCAGAAGATCCTCAGTGCATCACGCAGCGTGAAGATCTCGCTTGCGTCTCGCCCCTCCTTCATCGCCTTCGCAGCCGCCTCCATTCCGTCTTCTTGTTCCTTTTTCAGCGCGGCCAACTGCGTTTGGAGTTCACCTACCCGTTTTGCCGGAATCGATTTTTGAAGGATGGGTTGGCCTTCGATCTTTGGCAGAAGAAGTGGATCACCCCCCATACGATTGGCAGGACTAACATAAGTTCCGAAATAGGTGGTCGTACTCGAAAAGATTCCTGCCAAGCCATAATAGTCTTCCATCGTATATGGATCCGCCTTGTGATCGTGGCAGCGAGCGCAGGCAATCGAATGCGCCATGACGGCACGGCTCACCGTATCGATCTGTTCATCGATAAGATCTGCCGCGAATTGGACCGGGTTTGCTTCATCGAGGTTCTTCGGCCCCAAGGCTAGGAAACCGGTCGCATTCAAGAGCCTCGCTCGTTCTGCGTTATTTTCATATGGCAACAAGTCGCCCGCGATCTGTTCGACAAGAAACCGATCGAATGGAACGTCGTGATTGAAGCAATCAATGACATAGTCGCGATATCGCCAGGCATACGGGAAGGATATGTTAGCCTCCTTCCCACTCGACTCGGCAAATCGGGCGACATCCAGCCAATGTCGCCCCCATCGCTCTCCGAATGCGTCACTCTCAATAAGCCGGCTAACTTCATCGCTTAGCACGTCGTCAAGATTTTCTGTGGCCAAACGATTCAAAAAGCGTTCAACATCGCTTGGTGTCGGAGGTAACCCGACTAGATCAAAATGAACTCGACGGAGCAACGTCGCTGGAGCCGCGTCTGGTGAGGGCGACATGTCGGCCGCTTGAAGCTTCTCGAAAACGAATCGGTCGATATCTGTTGTTGACCAAGAATCGGAAGTCGTTTTTGGCACCGCAGGCCGTTGAGGAGCTCGAAGCGACCAAAGCTGAAGGTCAGATTCTTGTGAAGTAGCTTCCTCGACGAACAGCGACAGGCTTACAACCAGACTCGCAACGAATAGGCTCTGCTTGAACAAAGCATGAACAAAATTATCGCCTCGAATCATCTTTAGTCGCATAGAATTCCTCCGTATGAAATTCCATTGTACCAAATACGAAGACAAGACAGCGGAAGATTTTGATTGCTGTGCGAATTCGCATTGCCCTTGGTAGCGGAACGGCGCGAGCCGATCCGCTACAAAAAATTCGCCAAAGACAGTGGTATTGGGCTCACGCCACCGGCATAGATTTGCCGCCCTCCGGCCTGTAGCAGTTAGGAAGGTGTTTTGTCCAGCTTTCGACTTAGTGTTCTAATTTTACGGGTGGAGGCTGGTCTATCGCCGACTGGTCGCCAGACGATCAGCAAGTTTGTG
>JANPLJ010000092.1:0-5245 GCA_031426475.1 Pirellulaceae bacterium
CGAACGTGCTGAAGGTGGTAAAGCCGCCGAGGATTCCGACGCGAACCGCAAGGTCGATAGGTGTGTCAAGAAACTGCCAGCGTTTGGCGGCGGCAGCCATGATTCCGATGGTAAAACAGCCCAAAACGTTCACTAAAAGCGTCGCCAGCGGCCAGTTTAAGCTGGACCAAACCCTGCAAATACCCAATCCCAAAGAATATCGGGCAACGGTACCGATCATGCCGCCTAAGGCGACTGCTACAAGCTCTCGCATCGGAATGAACCTGCCAGACTATAAATAAGCGTTGAAGAAATATCGAATTCCACTTATCCTAGAACGTTACGTTTCTGGAACAACTGTACAGGAGAATCACTATGTCGACCGCCCCCACTGCTCGTTCAACTTCCGTCATGTCGGGTGCCGACATCGTCGTCAAGTCGATCGTGGATCACGGCGTGGATGTGGTTTTTGCCTATCCCGGCGGTTGTAGTATGCCTATGCACCAGGCTTTGACGCGATATTCGGACCGATTGCGAACGATTTTGCCACGGCATGAACAGGGCGGTGCCTTTGCAGCGCAGGGTATTTCTCGATCGACCGGAAAGGTGGGAGTCGTGATGGCGACCAGTGGTCCCGGCGCGACGAACCTGGTTACCGCCATCGCCGACGCGAAAATGGATAGCATCCCGCTGGTCGTTATAACCGGACAAGTCCCAACAGCCGTCATTGGAACCGACGCATTTCAAGAAACACCGATGGTCGAGATTTGCCGAGGGATTACCAAGCACCATTATCTCGTCACCAAAGTCGACGACGTCGCCCGGGTCATGAAGGAAGCCTTCCATATCGCGACGACCGGTCGACCGGGCCCTGTTTTGGTTGACATGCCGAAGGATGTCCAGATGGACAAGTGCGAAGTCGAGGAAGATACACCGATGGATCTTCCTGGATATCGCGTAACCAAACGTCCCAACGCTCGCCCCGAACAGATTAGGCAGATTGCCGCTGCGATCAAGCATAGCAAGCGACCCATCCTCTATTGCGGTGGCGGGATCGTAAACGGCGAAGCTTCGGCCGAATTGAGAGAGCTCGTCGAAAAAACAGGTATCCCGGTCACGATGACGGTGATGGGGCTTGGTATCTATCCTGCCGACGGCCCGTTGTCGATGGACATGCTCGGGATGCATGGCTCAGCCTATGCGAACTACGCGGTTCGCGATTGCGACTTGTTGATCGCATTCGGCGTTCGATTTGATGACCGGGTGACAGGTAAAGTTGCTGAGTTCGCTAAGAATGCCAAGATCGTTCACGTCGATGTCGATCCTTCGGAACTGAATAAGAACAAAGTCGCACATATTTCGGTTTGCAGCGACATCAAGTTTGCTTTGACGGAACTGAACAAGATCATCGAACCGCCAGATGATATCAGTGCTTGGCTCGAAGAATGCAAACGCCTCAAGGCCAAGCATCCGTTCACTTACGATCAAAATTTCGATGGGATTCTGCAGCAGCACGCGATTCGCACGCTATCGAACCTAACCAAGGATCGCGAGACTTATGTGACGGTTGGAGTTGGCCAGCACCAAATGTGGGCTGCCCAGTTCTTTCAATTCCGACGCCCACGAACATGGCTTAGCAGCAGCGGGCTCGGCACGATGGGTTTCGGGTTGCCCGCCGCGATGGGCGTACAAGCCGCGCATCCAGGTGCTCTCGTGATCGATATCGATGGCGACGGCTCGTTTCAGATGAACATTCAGGAGCTTGCGACCCTTTACTGTGAAAAACTTCCCGTCAAGGTTTTGTTGCTCAACAACCAGCATCTCGGGATGGTTGTTCAATGGGAAGACCGGTTCATGGATGCAAATCGAGCGCACACCTACCTTGGACCAATCGATCACGAAGAAGCCAGCGGAAAAGGATCTTTGGTACCGCATGCGTTTGTAGAAGATCGCTATCCAAACTTCGTTCAGATCGCGAAAGGTTACGGTTGCGGCGGCGCGACGGTCGTCAAGCGAAACGATCTGGAAGGTGCACTTCGTGAAATGATTAACTACGATGGACCTTACGTCTTGGATGTCCAGGTTCCCTATCAAGAGCACGTCTTGCCGATGATTCCATCGAATCACACGGTCAACGACATGATTCTTCAATAGGACGTTCGATTGGAACACTCATTTATTGCCTGGGCCAAGCAACGCGCGAGTAAGCTTCCGCAAGTTGCTCTTGGGATCGGTGACGATGCCGCGATTCTTTCGTCGGAAAAATCGATTTGCGTTACGACTGATTCATTGTGCGAAGGAACGCACTTTATACTGAACGAGTGCGGTCCCCGGGCGGTTGGACGCAAACTGGCCGGAGTCAACTTAAGCGATCTGGCGGCGATGGCAGCCGTTCCCAAATCGATGTTTCTCTCGCTGTGTCTTCCGAAAGCCGGCTGCGAGTCTAACCAAGCGAGCACGCCAAGTTTTATGGCGGTTGAAATATTCGAAGGTGTCTACGAGTATGCCGAACGGTTTCAAGTAGCGATCGCGGGCGGCGATACGAACGTATGGGCGGGGCCGTTGGTGGTGAGTATGACCGCGATCGGCGAGACTACAGCGAAAAGAGCTTGGCTTCGCAGCGGCGCTCGCCCAGGCGACGCGATTGTCGTGAGCGGTTCGCTCGGTGGTAGTTTGCTCGGCAAACATTTGAACGTAGAGCCTCGGATTGCTTTAGCACAGGAATTGCTCAATCACTTTGATATCCATGCTGCGACCGACATTAGCGATGGGCTCGGCATTGACTTGCTCAGCATATTTTCCGCGAGCGGTTGCGGGGCAGAATTGCTCATGGATAAGATCCCAATCTCGGCTGACGCCGTTCGGATGGCGGAGATTTCTGGAAAATCCGCGATCGATCACGCCATGGGCGACGGGGAGGATTTTGAGCTTTTATTGGCGATGACACCCGAGGAAGCGAGGCGACTGCCCCAGGATATCAATGGTGTTCCGTTGACGGTGATCGGACAATTCACGTCGCGAACGGGGTTTTGGGGCCGCGATGGGAGCCGCGTGCGGCAAATCGCCCCCAAAGGCTATACGCACTAGTTGTCCAAAATAAACTCAATTTCGATTCTAGCGGCGGTCCGCAAACCGGTTTAGACTAGTTAGGAGTCGCGAATTGGTGCAGCCGAGAAAATCGATTTCTTGGTTGCTTTTTATTGCTCCCGTTTTTTGAAGGAAAATCCCAGGATGAGTGATTCGTACAGCAATCATTCTTCGCAAGATCGCGACTCTCACTCCGAACGCTCAGCCGGTGGGACTGGCTTTACCGACATCGAGTCCGTTACTTCTTTGAGAGAAGCAAAGGCTCTGGAAGGACTGTTGAGAGAGATTGGTCAAGACTGTCGCAAGGAACCGCTCCAATATTTGGAGAGAACCCAAGTCAGGCAGCAAGGCGAGTAGCTTTCGTGTTCTTGCTCGACTGATAGGGCTGGAAACAGAGTACGGATTGCAACAGGGTGATCGCCAATCCGAATCGGATGCTGGGTTGCTATTCATGTCGATTCGTCGGTGGTTCGCATCAAGGACGCCAATTGCTTCTGCCATACTGGATGAGAATCGTTTCTTTGTGGCCAATGGTGGATGCATCGGAATCGAACCTTCTCCGACCGGGGACTCGACTGCTGGCATGCTTGAAGGCGCAACGCCCGAGTGTCGATCGCCGTTTCAATTGATAACGTACCAGTCCGTTCAGGATCAATTGCTCGCGGAATGCCTTTTTGAGCTCGATGCCAACAAATCGATGGCCTTGATTAAGAACTCGGGGGACGCGTTCGGGCATGTCTACGGTCAGCATGAAAACTATGAGCTCGAGATCGCTCGAGGATGGCGGTTGCTGGCTTGGCGTTTGGGCCTCGTCCTACTTCTTCCAATGCTGATCGTATATCGATTCATTGCCTGGGGTTGGCTCGGTGCGATTGCGATGCTTGATTGGCTGATAAAGTCGTTGCAGCCCAAAACGAGATCGAGTAAATCTTCTACAGATACCGTTCAACAATTAAAAGCAAAAGATCGACCGAGCTTGACGCCAGCATTGGTCCGTTTCGCGGCGGCTGGACTCCGTTACATACACTGGCCGATAGCGATGGTGCTGCATGCTCTGGTATCCGCTTTGGTACTTGTTCCTCATCGCCGTTGGTTGTCTGGCTTTTTCGCGTCGCGGGCTGTGATGGATGGAAGCGGTCATTTAGATCGCCGAGGTCGATTTTGGTTGAGTGCGCGAGCTGCCTCCACAACATCCTTCATCGGTTTAGGGCGATACTGGAACGAGCGCCCGATTTTGGGAGTCGGGCATTGGTTGCGAGCGATCTTAGTTTGCCAAAGTCCAACTTTCGCGGCGTGGCGAAAACTTTTTGCGTCGCGCCAGCGCGTTCAAGTTACGGTTGGTGATTCGACACCAAATCCGAGAACACAATTTCTGCGAATCGGAGCAACATGCCTGGTTTTTGATCTTGTCGAATCGCGATTTACCGACAGTATGCCGAAATTTAAGAGTTGCATTACAAAGATGCAAACCTTGACGACAGATCGCTCGATGATGCGTACGGTGAGTGATCGACAAGGGAAAAACTGGAATGCGATAGAGCTACAACGACACTTCGCATCCTTAGTGCGTCATTTCCTGGCAATATCACCTCACCAATCTACTGAAGCCTGGGCAATCGTCGATCAATGGCAAGCGACGTTGGATAATTTGCAAGAAAGCGATCACGATGTCGATTGTCAGCGGTGGTTGCTAGGACGCGTCGATTGGGTGAGCAAACGATGGTTGATGGACCAGACAGGTAGCCGAGATAACTGGGCGGCGCAGAAGAAGATCGATATCAAGTATCACGAACTCACACGCCAAGGTTATTACCATATGATGGTTCAGTCATTGGAGATAACTCCTTTTATTCCGCCCGACGACTTGAAGCGTGCAATGCGTCTGCCACCCTTGGATACGCCCGCGATGCAAAGATCCTATTGGATTCGCGAGTTTGCATGTGAACACACCAAACTCGAAGCGGATTGGGAATCGATCCGGTGGATGGACGAACGGGGCAAACTCAAGACAATCGATATCGCTCGTTCAAGCCGACAAAAGTCGAAGAGTTAAAAACTTGGCCTTGAAACCAAATGAATTGCAGGCTCTGCCAGCCGCCGCGTCGCTCGATCCACGGCGTCGCGCGAGTCAAAACCTGGCCGGGCTTGGTAACTGTCGGTTGCGTTACCCAACTGAAGC
>JANPLJ010000093.1:0-3040 GCA_031426475.1 Pirellulaceae bacterium
CGTTGACAATCTGGAACTCAGGAGCGAAGATCGCCGTCGCTCGCTGCATACGACCCGAAGTCGAAACGTAATTCGTGATGTCGCCAGCTGGCTGATAATCCGAAACATAGAAATTAAACACGGATGGCTGCGAGTATGGCGCCTGGTCAAACGTTGGATCGGTCGTATTCAAGCGGAACTGATTCGGAACACGGCTTGTCTCCACGAACGTGTCGCCATTGCCTCCTGTTCCGATAACATAATCCGACGTCGCCTTGAAGAATCGCGTAAACCGTGTGTAATTCAACACAGGCTCTTGTAGACGCGAATCTTCGGTCCCCATCGTCGTGACGATGAACTTGGCCGGCGATCGTTGGAACTGAACACGAATCGGTTGCCATGCTTCTGGATCCAAAAGGATCGCCTTAACAACCGCCTTCAAATCACCACGACCATTTGGGTTGCTTGCGTTCTTAAACACGGTCACAACTCGCGACAAGTAAGCTCGCGATGGGTTCGACTTGACGAATCGCTGAATCAGCTTGTTGCAGATAAACGGCGGGCAAGTTGGATGGTTGAACAAGCCGGTGAGGGCCGAATCGATATCCGCATTTGCGATCGGTTCCGCTGCTAACGACGATGCAAGCGGACTACCACCATTGAGTTGCGGCAGAGTTAGGCCGTTCAGAAGGACCTTGCTTGTGACGTCGTGATCCTCTGGCGACATTCGCATCGGAACAGCGGCGTACTTCACGGCGGCGTTTGGATCCGTTGAGGTTCCAGCCGTGTAAGGACTATAAGGATTTGCGGTTGTGCTAGCCGTGTTCAGCGTTCCATACCCATAACCAAGCCCCGTAAACACCTGCGCATATTCACGGATATCATCCGCATCATAGGTTGCGGTAATCGGATTGGTCGTCGGTGTTCCATCGTCATTGAGCATATCGAGGCCGATCGTGAAGAGCTGCATGACTTCACGAGCATAATTTTCGTCCGGGAAGATACCGCCACCTTGCCTCCTGTTACCACGGAAGCTCAACCAATCGCCCATGATCCCATGATACGTCACTTGGCCGAGCACGGTACGATACGACCCGAAGGCATTCCTTACGAAAATATCATAGTAGTCTGCAAGGCCATGGAAATGATGGCGATCGGTTGGTCCGCCGGTTACCGTCGAGCTAGGCTCTTCTTCGTTGAAGTTGTTGGCGTTTTCGCCAACGGCAATAATCTGAGCAAGCGCCCAAGCCATCTTCTGGCGAAGCTGGTCATTGCCTGCAAGCACCCGATGCCACCAAGCGTTCTGGCGATAACGAACTCGGCTCCAAGCATTACGGTGAGTGGGCGTTGTGCCATTGGCGACGTATGTGTAGTTCGCCGCTGCTGTTCCAGTTCGATTGTAGAGAGAGCTAAAATTGCTAATGTCGTAGTCAACATAGCTGCGTTCGAGGATACTGTGCCCCGAAACGGCGTTGTTGAACGCGGGAGCAGTCTGAGCATCGATCCATGCCGAAGCGGCAGCGATTGTACCGACGGCTCGCATCTGAGTCGCAAGGGCATCGATGTCGGCTTGCGAGGCACCGAAGGTGGCGTGGGTTAGAAACTGGGTTGCTTGAATCTTGGAGGTCAACACCAAGACGTCATCGCGGGTTGCGACCGAGAAGTCGCCGGCCTGAACGGCCTGACTAAAACCGGCAACGCATGAAACGAGCGTTAGCATGCGAGAAACAGAAGAGAACCACTTACTCATCGAAGCCTCCTAAAGACCGAACAATTTACGCAGTTATGCTGAAGACAAGAACTAAAGGTTGAGCGACTCGTCACCAGGGTGACGTACTCACGATTTTTCTAACAAAGTTGAAAAATTGAACCACGGACGGCCAGTGCGCACCCCTAGGTAGGGAATTAGCACCGGAATCTATTACGTTAAAGTAGAAATAGGTCGCGGTCAATGACTTTTGTCTGCACTTTTACGTTAATTGATTGTTATCTGCTTTGATCAGCGGGTTGCCGAAGAGGCGCAGCTAGTGCTTCCTCCAACTTAGATATTAGGGAGGGGTAGCCGAATTTGCCAGAATTCGGACGCAGCTGGAAAGGCTGTATCTACTGCGCTTCATCCGAAGTCTTACGACATCGGCTACGAATTGAATCCCAAAATCTAAAATTGAAAAGCACTAGTTCGACTGCCCCAAATCAACCACTTCGGCCTTACAAGCTTTCTCGCTCTCACATCAACGAAATACGGGAGGGCGAGGCTCCTGCCGAGTCAATCGTCGTGAATCGCATGAGATTCAGACGTGGCTCCGCAGGAGCGTCGCCCTCCCGGTTGTGCTTCACCACTCAAATAGGCTGAGTGGGGTCAGTAACCTAAACTTGGGAGAATCGAACTCTATATATTCATGAACGGAACACGTCCGGAACCGCCAGCGGTCATGAAATTCCGGATGTTCGGCAACACGGTTACGAGGTTACTATCGTTTCCGACGCCAAACCATCGGCAAATCTCGGCATGATACACATCGCTCGACGTCGATGGGATCAAAACACCGCGACCTCGATCGATTCCAGTCGAACTGGTATCCAACACGATATCTGGGTAATTACCATAAATGCGATTACCTCTGACGGCTCCACCCATCACGATCGGGCAGGCGCCCCAAGCATGGTCGGAACCACTACCGTTAAACTGGAGCGTTCTCGAGAAATCCGAGATTGAGAACAACGTAACTTTGCTGAGCATGCTTTCGTTATTCAAGAAATCATAGAAAGCCTTCAAGCCACTGTTGATGCCTTGGAGCATGCTATGCTGATTCGCGAGTAGGTTAGCATGATGATCCCAGCCGCCGATGTTCACCATGAAGATCTGACGCTGCTGGCTAAGCGGGGCGGTCGTCGTTTGAGCAACCTTGATCGCCTTTGCAACCGCTAGCAAGTTTGTGCCTAGCGTACCCGTAAAGGCCGCTGCATTCGCAGGGGTCGCACCTGCGAAAGCGCTGTTGAACGCGATCCCAGCTTCTCGTGCTGATACGGTTTCGTCTCGCGCTGTGCTTTCGAGCAGATC
>JANPLJ010000094.1:0-3091 GCA_031426475.1 Pirellulaceae bacterium
CAGAATCGCGAGTCATCCCAGTTGGGATGCTCGGGCTCGAAACTCGCCAACGCTACGGCTGCATGAAAACGACGCGGCCCTGGTTCTTATTTGTTCATGGCGAGTTGCCAATACAATGGGGCTAGTTCCGATTGACACGTAGCGACGACGGAACGCACCGGGCCGATCTGCGTTGGAGTTACGACTAGCATGCGATCGGCTAAGAAGCGAACGACTTCGGGGCTGGGAGAGTTGCTATCCGATATCAATGCCATGGCGGCGTGCAACTTCGCGTTCGAACTTTCGTCGAAGATGGAAAAGACTTGTTGAAGTTGTGGATCAGCCCAAGTCCGAAAGGGCTTGAGATCGGCGATACTTGAGTTGACTTGGGTTGTATCGGCCTTCAACAGCCCTTCGACTAAACGAGTCGCTTCGGCTTGGCTCCTTATTCGATCGAGATGTTTCCATACACCGATTCCTTTAGCGATCAAAACAGCGGCGATAACGGCCGCCATGGCGGATCGTAATTCATACCGAATTCCCGCGCATCGCATCATCGCTCGCTCGAATTCGCTCCAGTGTTTGGGTTGAGTCAGCGATCGAATCGTGACCCATTCTAGCAAGGATGGCAAATTGCGATTCTCGCGTTTCAAATGCCAATAGGACGCTCGCTCCGCAAGCATGAGTTCGGCACGCCCTGTCCGAGTCTCTCGTTGCCTTCGAGTCAACCAATCTCGCAGGGATGGGACAAGGTAGTCGTGAGTTAGTTGGTAGTGAAGGATTGATGATTTTTGATTTTTGGTTTTTAATTGTGGGGATTCGTTTTCACTCGGCGACGAAGATGAACTGATCTCCTTCCTCCCCCTTGCCCCAGTCTTCTGGGGAGAGGGGGCTGGGGCGTGAGGGGCCGAGTCGCTTGAAAAGTCGGCCTGTCCGCCATCCGAGGTCTTCGGCATAGAACGGGCTGTATGAGTAGCGGTATCTACTTGGCAGTTCAGCCCCTCATCCCCAGCCCTTCTCCCCGGAGTACCGGGGAGAAGGGAGAGAGAAATTATTTTGTTCTCTTCATTCCCTTCGGGATCGGTTGGCGTGATGAGCCTTATCTCGTTGTCGAGAATGTGGATCAGGTCGTGAAAATCTTTCGGCCGCGTTGCGTAACCAGATGCTTCGAGTAATTCATCGTAAGATCGCATGTTTCCTTTGATGTCTGTACCAGAATCGGGGAGTAACGACCTGAGAACGGCTTTGGCAGCGTCTTGATGGTATCGATGCTTTGGGGGGGCGTTGACAGCACTGAACGTCTCTTCAAGGAATGCAGCGCCGACACCTTCGATACCGCCAACTCTATCGAGCGATGCTGGCGTCCAAGGTTTTTCCTTCATCATTTCGGCAAACAGAGAAAGCCGGACCGGTATAACTCTGTCTTCGTGCGCTAGACTGGCGACTGCTTGTTTTACGAACTCTTTTTGATCGCGGCTGGTGTCGATGATTTTGTCAGGCAAGCAGCCAAATGCGAGACCGAAGGCAGCCAATACATTTTCAGCATGTCGAATCGGAAAGAGGTCGACGGCAGCGGAATTTTGACCTTCAAGAAGTGGGACTTCTAACTCTCTCATAAATCGAGTCGCGGACATCCAGAAATCATCGCGAACCATAACAATACACTGGATTCGACTTCCGTTACATTGACGCAGCGCTTGAACAAGTTCGGTGCCTGATTCCTCTCTCTTTCCGTGTAGCCACTGCTCAAACTGGTCGAGAACAATAACAAGCTTCTTCCCGATCGGAATCCCTTGACATCGACGGAGAATCTTCATCGTTTCTTTTAACCCCAAGTTGCGAAGCAATGTTGGGCAGCTCTTTCTCAATCCGTTGAGCAATCTCGCATCGGTTTCGTCGGTGGTCGCTTCGATGTATATCGTCATTACCGCGAGGGATAGCTGCGGCAGCAAGCCGGCCTTGACGAATGAAGACTTACCGCATCCAGAGGGACCATAGATCAAACCGACGGAAAAAGTTTGGTCGGCATCCGTCTCTTCGATGCGATTCTTCCAAAAGCGAATCGTATCGGGCAATCCATCGCGATCGCGAGCACCGGGTAACAACTCAAGAAAGAAGTCAGCATCATGGACATCGAACGATCGCAATCCCTTGGGCACTATCTTGATCAGCTGGCCTTGGGACGTATGAGTCGCCGTCGGAGCCCGATCGCCGGCGATGATCTCGGACTCGTTGGACGGAGAATCGTTTATGGTCGACATTGTCAAACAGGCATATTCGCCAGACAAGATCGAAGGTCGACGGCCATACGCTCGGCGGTCGGATAACGATCCGACGCTAGTTTTGAAAGCGCCTTCATGCAAATCCGGTCCAGTTCTTTCGGAATGGTGCCATCGACCAGGCGAGGAGCAAGCGGCTCGTGAGTCGTTATCTGATTCAAGAGTTCCTGCGAAGAATCTGCGTTAAACGGTCGCTGACCGGTAAGCATTTCATAGAGGACGACCGCGAGGCTGAAGATGTCGCTTCGGCCATCAACGCGATGTCCCTCGCCGCGTGCTTGTTCCGGCGACATATAGGCCGGAGTGCCCGCATATTGAGATCCTTTGCCAAAATCTCTCTCGCGCAAAGCCAATCCAAAATCGGTGATAAACGCTTGCGCTTGCGAATCGAGGAGTATATTGGCAGGTTTTACATCCCGATGGACTAACCCGTGGCCGTGCGCATGATTTAACGCCTCGGCGACGGTTGCGACAAGTTCAACCGTTTGTCGAATCGTGAGGCGGTCCTGTTTGAGTTTCGTAGCAAGGTCGACACCGTCGATATGTTTTGAAACGATATAACAAGGAAATAGATCGGAACTTCCAACGTCGTAAACCGGAACGATATGGGGGTGATCGAGTTCGGCAACGATTCGAGCTTCGGCGAGATAATCGTCGGCTTGTTCGGGTCGAGCTATCAATCGAGCGTGCGGAACCTTGACGGTGACGCGACGTTGCAGTTGATCATCGTGAACCAAATAGACCACGCCGAAGACGCCTCGCCCAACGACACGTTCGACTTGATAACGACCTATATAAAGCGGCGAGTCGATAGCGGCTATGTCCGAACGCAA
>JANPLJ010000095.1:0-2875 GCA_031426475.1 Pirellulaceae bacterium
CGCTTGGATTTCTAAGGAAGGGCGATGACGTGAGGATATTTGAACACTAATAACTTAGATAACTTAGAGGAACACGAGTATGCATCATCGATTTTTCAGAATACTTTTATTGGTTGTGTCGTTTTTAGGAAGCGTGGTTGAACGTTCGCACGCAGCGGTCGTGCTGAGTGTCGATTTTGACGCGTTGACGTCGGGAATTCAATCGTCGCTTACGGCAACGAGCGGTCAGACAATCGCGGCTGATATCGTGTTGAGCTTAACCGAAACAACGTCGCTTTCCGCGTTTCAATTCTCCGTCATGTTCGATCGAACGGAACTAACCTTTGTTTCCCGAAGCGAGTCGTTTCCGGCTGGCTTTGGGTTCGTTGAGACAGATACGACGAACACGAACAACCTTGGGATATCTGGTACACAGGGATTGCTCTTTCGATTCGGCGGCGATACGGGTGCCGGACCAGTCGCCCCGGCAGGGCCATTCGTTGTCGCGAGTCTTGCGTTTACGGCTTCGCAACCCACCGGCGCGGCGACGGATATCGATATCGTACCAATGAGACTTACCTCGGAGGGTGACGATTTCCTAGTAAACGGAACATTTGCCGTGATTCCAACGGCCCAACTCGTCTTCAATGGCGGATCGGTCACTGCTGCGATTCCCGAACCATCAACGATGGGATTGGTCATGGCTGGCTTTGCAGTTGCTTCCACCGGTATTCGTCGTAGGGTGAAGTGATTTGCGCATCGTCAAAGGTTTTTGGGCGACAAATGCGTTTGATGATGGTTCCATGATTTTTTGGATTGCCTGCAAAATGGCTTGACATGTTGCGCCTGTTACTTGTAAGAGCTTGGTTCATGCGAAACCTCGTTTTCGCTAACTGACAGGACTACTCTTTCATAAGAAGTTGAGCCACTTCAAATGCTTTTTGCGTGTCGCAGGAACCTTGGCTGTTTGTCTCGTTCTCTTTCGTTGGATAACTCGCGAGTTCTGGCCGTCGAGGCTCTTGAGGTTCGACGATTGTTGGCCTCCATTCCAGCCGCACGATTCTCGCCAGTCGGAATCGTCGACGAAATTGAGTATGGTGGGTACTGCCGCTCGACGCTCATTGCGTCAGAATCAATCGCTTCGGACGAGAAATTCACCGCTATGCTTTCCGATCCATTAGCAGGCACATCTATTATTGGGGTGGCTCCGAAAGTCGAGTCGGTAACTTTTGGCGATGGCACAGCTCAACGTTCCATGGTTCAAAAGGTCAAGGTAAACTTTGATACCATTGTCACGATCCTTCCAGAAGCATTTGAACTCGCTCGAGGTGGAGGCCTCGGATTCGCAGCCATTCCGGCAGCCGATCTGGCAATTATCGTAGCCACGTCGGTAGTCAGTGGTAAGACGGTTGCCGAACTAACGTTCTCGAGCACCAGTACGTTTATTCAAGGCGGTTCCTTACCAGACGGTAACTATCGTTTAGCGATTCAATCGAATTTGGTGACAGCCGGTGGATTGGATCTCGATGGCGATAACAATGGGACCGCCGGTGGGAACTACGTCATAGGTGCGGTCGAAGCCGACGGGTTCTTTCGAAGATTCGGCGATAGCGATGGTAACCGGACGACGCGGCTCGCGGAACTTGGTCAGCTTCGAGCCGCTATCGGTAAGGCGTTGCCAGATCCCGGTTACGACCCACGATTCGATTTCAACAGCAATGGCACGGTTGCGCTGAGTGAGCTCGACCAATTGCGAGCCCGAATCAACGCCCGCTTGGATTTTTAAATATTCCTCTTCGCAAACCATTAGCACTGCACTTTCATCATAATAAGAGTTATTTAAAATGCTTCTTGCGCGTCGTAGGAATTTTCGTCGTTCGTCTCGTTCTCTGGGGATCGACAGCTCACGAAGCTTGTCGGTCGAAGCTCTTGAGTTTCGACGATTGATGGCTGCCGATGGAATCGATGCGCCGCCTGCGATCGTCTCGTCCCCAACGCTTTTCAAGGGCAATGTTCAGACGATCATCAATGGGACTCCGACCTCACAATTCCCATCGGTGGGTGTAGTTGGCGATAGTACCTTTGGCGGCTATTGCACCGGGACTCTCATCGCACCTCAATATGTTCTGAGCGCTGCTCACTGTGCTGTCGACAACGGAGTCAAAGTCGGGAACACGGCTGGTCGTGTCACGTTCAGTTCGACCACGTACGCCACGACTCAAGTTATTGTCCATCCGAGCTATAACGAAGCTCAATTCGGAACCGATGCCGCTAACGATATCGCGATCTACAAACTCAATACCAACGTGATTGGAATCACGCCTACCCCTATTTATCGATCGGTGCCAACGGTGGGGGCGCTGATGACCTTGGTTGGCTTCGGCGGCGGTGGAACAGGGAATACCGGTACCGATGGTTCGTTTGGAACGAAACGCGTTGGAACGACTCCGATCGATTTAGTCACGTCGACGTTGATCCACTGGGATTTCCTGAACAGCACACAAAGCAACACAGCCCCCGGCGACTCGGGTGGGCCAGCCTTCTTGCAAGTCGCGGGCGAATACTTGGTTGCTGGAGTTACGTCAGGGGGAACGCTCGAGAACGCCGGGTATGGTGATCAATCGTACGACACACGCGTCGATGTCTATCAGAGCTGGATCGATGGGATCGTGAATGCTCTTCCAACGACAAACTTTGTCGACTACACGGCTTCCGGCTCAGCCTACACTCAGAACTTCAATACGTTGGCTTCTTCGGCGGCATCGTCGACCTTGCCCAGCGGTTGGAGCTTCAGCGAAAGCGGGACGAATGCAAACACACTTTACTCGGCCAATAACGGAGCGGCCAACGCTGGCGATACGTATAGCTTCGGTGCGACGGGTAGCGCCGATCGAGC
>JANPLJ010000096.1:0-1501 GCA_031426475.1 Pirellulaceae bacterium
GTACTATACGAGCATTGGCTACAAGTTCGTCGGTGAAATCGCTCGACAAATCGTCGAAGAACATTTAGATCTTTGCTTGGATGCCGGCATCAACCATGAAGGTATCAATGCAGAAGTTGCGAAGGGCCAATGGGAATTCCAGGTTTTCGCCAAGGGATCGAAGAAGATCGGCGACGACATGTGGATCGCACGCTATCTCTTGGTACGTCTCTGCGAAAAGTATGGCGTCGATGTTGAATTCCATTGCAAGCCGATTCGTGGTGACTGGAACGGTTCGGGGATGCACTGCAACTTCTCGACTAAATTCCTGCGAGAAACTGGCGGCAAGGATTACTTCGAGAAACTCATGGCTGCTTTCGATAAGTACAAAGACGAGCACATTGCTGCTTACGGCCCAGACAATCATTTGCGTTTGACTGGACTTCACGAAACGCAATCGATCGACAAGTTCAACTGGGGTATTGCCAATCGAGGAGCTTCGGTTCGCGTACCACACAGCTTTGTGAATAATAACTACAAAGGTTACTTGGAAGATCGCCGTCCGAACTCGCAAGCCAATCCGTATCGGATTGTTTCCCGAGTCCTCAAGACGATCCGCACCGTACCGACGTAATCGCGTTGCACTTGCTGGGTGATTTCTTGCCTGGCCAAAGCAAACTCGCACAATCAACAGTCCTGGTCATCGACCAGGACTGTTTTCGTTGAGCGCGTGGGTCAGCGACTCCGTTCGCTGACTATTCCCCGCGAACGGAGTCGCGTGGCCACCAGTGCGTCGTCCAACTTTAGATTTTGGGTCTCAATTCGTAGCCGATGTCGTAAGACTTCGGAGGAAGCGCAGCAGACATCGCCGTTCGAGTTGCGTCCAAATTCTGACGAATTCGGCTACCCACCCCTAAAGACGAAGGTGGACGAAACACGAAGGCTTCCCGAAAGTCCGCATTTCGGGGGGGCTGGCACGCTCGTGAAAAACGATTAACATTTGTCTAGTATTTTTGGCGTTGAGTGGTAGAGATCGATGGAGCTTGATCTATGGACTTCGAAAAAGCGCTCCAGAAATTTGGGCTAACCGATTTTCGACCTGGGCAGCGGGACGTGATCGAGCACATCGTTGCCGGGAATGACTGCCTGTGCGTGATGCCTACGGGCGGCGGGAAGAGCTTATGTTTTCAGTTGCCGACTTTCGTCCGACCTGGGCTTACGATCGTCGTATCGCCATTGATCGCATTGATGAAGGATCAAGTCGACACGCTGATTCGTCGCGGAATCTCCGCGACATTAATCAACAGCACGCTCAGTGGCGCCGAGCAGAACGATCGGCTGATGGAAGTTGCCGAGGGTAAGTATTCGATGGTTTACGTAGCGCCCGAGCGATTGCGAAACCAGCGTTTTTTGGAAACAATTCGTGCGACTCCGGTCCAGTTGTTGGCGGTCGACGAGGCGCATTGCATCAGCGAATGGGGGCACGATTTCCGGCCTGACTATGCGAGGATTGGACAGTTTC
>JANPLJ010000097.1:0-2066 GCA_031426475.1 Pirellulaceae bacterium
CAGACATATGTTTAGCTGATTGAACGGCCAGATCTTGTTCGATTGTACCGGTAATTAAAAATATAATTTCAAGTATATACTGGAGCGTTCGTTGTGGCTTGAAAAGCGAAGCCCCTCATCGATTGACGAGTTTCTTAGGCATCCTTTCTTGGGCCTATCGAAGTCTCCGTCGTCGACGCAAACTCACACAGAGAACGCCGGTCATCCAAACGGCGAGCGACGACGGTTCTGGGGTGACCGACGGGAGCTGGTTGATCCCCACTCGAACGCGATAGCTGCCGTCATTGTCGCCGTAATAGCCTGCTTGGCCGTAGAAGTTAAATGCATCTGCAAGCCCCAGAAAAAAACGTGTACTACCGCTGGGCGCTATGAACGCTTGAGATGCTCCAGAGTTTGTTATGCCATCTGCAATATAAAATACCTGACCAATCTGGGGTGCCAGGGATAAAAACTCGATTCCCAGTCCGGTTGGCGAGAAATCAAGTGTAGCTGGAGCCACACCGTTCGGGATCGCGTCTCCTAGAAAGACTCCGTTCAACGCCGCAACCGACCCGTTGAAGCCACTGATTCCATCAAGCCCTGTTACGTTTCCGATCAACGACGTTCGAATACCATTTGTACCCGCGAAAGGTGCGCCAAATCCGCCTAGAAAGTTGATGCCACCGATTCCCAGATCTGCCACTCGAACAACGTCTCCGCCGACCACCCTGACGAACGGTGGCAGAGTCTCCAGAACGGCCTCAGGAGGAGGAGTCGCTGGTCGAACCAAGTAGCTTCCTGTATTCCATGCAGAAGTAATCGGGGGAATGACAATGTCCGTGCGGCCAGCCAAAAAAATGGCGTCGCCACCACTTACCGTAACATCGATAATCGTCGCAGATACGCTTCGAGTTTGGAGAAGATAACATAACGATGCAAAGACAACGAAGCTAAGAAATCGCGATAGTTTCATTTGTCCAAATCCGTAGAATACTTGGTCAACCGACTGCGAATGTTCGTCGAGAAGGAACCAAGTTTACCGTTTGCTGCTTCAAATACAAGCAACGAAACAGTCAAGTACAACGGCTTGATCAAGATTAAACTACGAGCAGTCTTTACAGGTTCCTTTTAGAAAGACCTCTCGAATTTGGCGAGCCTTCCCCGTCTTGGGTTTTTTCACATTTGCGATTGAAACGTCGCTTGTCGATAGGCATTCGACGCGTCCGCAGTCATCGCACACGAAGTGAGGATGATCCCCAGGAGAGTGGGATCCCTTGCCTCGGATTTCAAATCGCCAAGAATGATCACCCGCATCGATACGCGACAATATCTCGGATTCCGCCAGTTCTATCAACACGCGATACAACGTCGACTTGTCGTACCCCATGGGGACGAGTACTTCGGAAATCTCCGCATGGCTGATCGGACGCGTTTGACCGCTGAGATACTCCAACACGGCCAACCGCGAAGGGGTACTGCGTAACTTCGATTCACGCAGCAACTCCCGCGACGACTCGACGGTCAAACCAGGATTTTTTGTCTTTTTGTCGTTAGTAGCCACTTAAATCAAGGCCTTGTCAAAAACACTCGTCGTTCCCTCACTTACCCACCACCACTATTCTACATTCTACACCAATTCGGGCTGGAATGGATCCGGTTCTTGGATCTTACGTAGCCGGATTCGTGAGAATCTGGAAAGAGCTTGAGTGGCCGCGTCAGAACTTAAACAAAGCCTAAATCTTACGACTTCGTCCATCGTAAATACGATTGAACAGCTAAATTCAATGCTCGTTCCTTGCGGTGAGAAAGGCCAGCAAGTCGCGTAGTTCTCGGTCGGTGAGCCTGGACGCTAGGCCCGTTGGCATCATCGAAGTTTTGAGCTCCTTGCGCCGCACGATCTCTGATTTATCGAAAGTGCGTTCTTTGCCAGAAGAATCTCGGAAGACGTCTTTGCTGGAGGATCTCAATAGAATTCCACTGAATACGCTACCGTCGTCTAGCTCAAGCAGCGTCGTATAGAACTGAGGAGCGAGCTCTCGATCGGGTTCCAGGATCGAACTCAGGATTTGAGCCGCGTTACCTTGTTT
>JANPLJ010000098.1:0-3990 GCA_031426475.1 Pirellulaceae bacterium
AATCAAGTGCGAAGTCACCGAGATATTGACTGGTCCGAAAGGGGTCGAAGGAGTCGTCGTCGACGGTCGGACGATTCGTTGCAAAGCCGTCATCAGCAACTCGAACCTTCGACACACGATCTTCAAAATGGTGGGTGAAGATCGTTTCGATCCTCAGTTTGTCCAGGACGCCAAGGCCGTTCGATTGAACAATTCGAGCACCCAGGTCTATATGGCGCTCCGACCCGGTGAGACGGTCGATGAGTCGACGGGCGACTTGCTGTTTTGTTCCACGGCTCCTGTTTTTCGCACCGAGCTTTTGCTGAGCAAGAATATTACGTCACGTACGTTCAGTTTCTATTATCCGCGGACACGACCTACCGGCAAAGAGCGATATGCGATCGTCAGCAGTACGAACGCAAACTGGAGTGATTGGGCAGATTTGAATGATGAGGAATATGAAGCTAGCAAAAAAGATTTGATTGAGACGACCCTGGCTGCACTCGAGAAATATGTCCCGAATTGCCGGGAAAAAATCGAACATGTCGAAGCGGCAACTCCGCGTACGTTTCATCATTACACCAAGCATCTTCTGGGAGCTAGTTTTGGAACGAAGTTCGAAGGGTTAGCCGTAAGCCGAGCGTTGCCGGAACAGATTCCAGGGCTCTATCACGCGGGCAGCGTCGGGATCATCATGTCTGGATGGCTGGGGGCTATTAACTACGGCGTCATCGTCGCCAATGAAGTCGACGGAAAGCTCTGCGGCCCGGTGGCCCCCGTCGTATAAGCGAGCGGCGAGAAATCTGTATCGTCTCACCGGTAACCGCGATCCGATTGTCTAAGCTAGTGCTTCATCCAACTTGAAGTTTTGGGTTTCAATTCATAGCCGATGTTGTAAGACTTCGGAGGAATCGCAGGAAACATCGCCTTTCGAGCTGCGTCCGAATTCTGACGAATTCGGCTACCCACCCTGAAAATCTAAGTTGGATGAGGCACTAAACTCGACTTTGTCATTGCGAGTAGGATACACTTAAGGAGGATGATTCCAATGGAAACCGACTGTCTATCAACGTAATAATACCAATGGTTTGTCTCCCTACTAGGTTCAATGTTCTTTCGAGGGCGATGGCGTTCGCCCTCGCTTGGGTCGTATGGTCTACTGCATTGGCTGCGGACGAACCGCAGGACAGCCGTATCGCGTACTTCGAAAAGCATATTCGCCCGTTGTTCGCACGGCATTGCTACGAATGCCATTCTCAGCGAGCGAAAGAAGTTGAAGGACGATTGTTGCTCGATAGCCGAGCGGGTTGGATGGAAGGTGGTGAAAGCGGGGTGAGTGTCGTGCCGGGTGATGTGGAAGCGAGTCTTCTCGTTAAAGCGGTGCGGTACACGGATTCCAATCTTGAAATGCCTCCCGTCAAGCCGTTGTCGCCGGAAGATGTCGCTCGCATTGAAACCTGGGTCCTTATGGGAGCTCCGGGCCCCCAGGAAGTCGACATTCATGCGACCGACGAACCTTCGGATCCGATCGCAGGAAGAGACCATTGGGCCTTTAAGTTGCTGGGTTCGCCTCCGTTGCCAAATCCAACATCGAATGAATGGGCTGCTAATTCTATTGACCTATTCATTTTGGAGCGACTTGAAACGAATGGTCTTCGTCCGGTAAAGAACGCCGAGCCGCAGGAGTTCTTGAGGCGATTGTTTTTCCGGCTAGCGGGATTGCCACCTTCGTCGAAGGAAGTCCAGTCTTTTCTGGACGACAATGAACCCGACGCCATAGAGCGTGTTGTCGATCGTTTGTTGGCTTCACCTCGATTTGGTGAACGATGGGGACGTCATTGGCTCGATCTGGCTCGCTATGCTGATTCCAATGGGCTCGATGAAAATTTCTTGTTTCGCGAGGCTTGGCGATATCGCACCTGGGTGCTCTCGAGCGTGAATGACGATATGCCATTCGATCGGTTCTTGCTGGCGCAGATTGCTGGTGATCTACTCCCGTACGATTCGATCGAGCAACGTGATCGACAACGCATTGCCGCGGGTTTTCTAGTGATGGGTCCGAAAGTGCTTCTAGGAAACAACGAGAAACGACAGCGCATGGAAGTTGCCGACGAGCAATTGGATACGATCGGCAAGGCAATACTTGGACAGGCGCTTGGATGCGCACGATGTCACGATCACAAGTTTGATCCGATACCGACGGCTGATTACTACGCATTAGCTGGCGTTTTTGCTTCCACGAACGTGATGGAAGAAAGGTATATGCTCGGTCAACAACGAGGTATGGAGCGACTGGTTGGACTCGGACAGAGCGGCAGCAAGCTCGACGATAGTTACGAACAATATTGGCGTGAGCAGCCCGACTTAAAGAAGAAAAAGAAGCAAGCCGATCAAGCCTTGAAGATACTTGAAGAGAATCCGTGCGAAGAGCTCGCGAAATTGTTAAGCGAGAATGCCGATGGATTGGCCGAATCGGCGGCGGATACGAAGACGACATTGCAGGAACGCATCGCTGCTCAAGCATCGTTGCTCAAGAAGATATCCAAGGCACTCGACGATCCTCCCCGAATCCCGCCGCGAGCGATGGTCCCTATCGACGTCGATGCGCCAGCGGACGAACACATTCGTTTAGCGGGCGAGTTTGATCGGCTCGGCGATATTGTTCCACGGGGTGGGCTGAGGGTCTTGCTTGACGATCAGCCAATCCAGATCCCAGCGAGCGAGAGCGGACGTGTGTCGTTTGGCCGTTGGCTGACTGATGAAGACAGCCGAGCAAGTCATCTGGTTGCTCGTGTCCAGGCCAATCGTGTCTGGCATCATTTGATGGGAGTTGGGCTCGTAAGAACGGTTGATAATTTTGGCCGAACGGGCGAACAGCCAAGTCATCCGGAGCTGCTTGACTTCTTGGCTCAATCGCTGATCGATTCCGGTTGGTCGGTAAAAGCCTTGGTTCGTCAAATTGTTTTGAGTCGCACGTTCGCGCTAAGCAGTGAGTTCGATAAGGCAAACCATGCGGTCGATCCTGACAATCGCTTGCACTGGAGGTCGCGTCGGCAGCGGCTCGATCCAGAGGCCTTTCGGGATGCCATGTTGGCGTCAGCTGGCCAACTCGATTTGACTCCGATGGAGTCCAGCGTCGCGTATCTTGGCGATCAAGCTACCGCGGTTGGCGCTAACAAAGTTCGACGGCGGACCGATTTTCCTTGCCGAAGCGTTTATTTGCCTGTGATTCGAAATGACTTGCCGGAACTATTTCAAGTCTTTGATTTTGCGGATCCCCAAATGACCACAGGCGCGAGACCGAACACGACTGTTCCGACTCAGGGACTTTTTTTGCTCAACGATTCATCGGTGATGGATGCGTCGAATGCGACAGCACGCCGCATCATCACCGAAACGTCAGCAAATGATTTGGATTCTAGAATTGATCGTATGTTCGAATTAATTCTGAATACGAATGCCACTCAAGAACAGCGAGACTCAATGCGGAGTTTTATTGTTCAGACGGCGGATAAGTTGACATTGGAAGACGATAGCGAACCAGAGCTTCATTCGCTCGCCATTGCCTGTCATGCGATGTTTGCTTCGAGTCGATTTCAATTTTTGGAGTAAGAAAACAACGATGGCCTGCAATCAATTTTCATCGCGATCGACTCGTCGATCTATGTTGCGAAACAGCGCCTGTGGGATCGGCAGCGTGGCACTGGCAGCGATGCTAGCCAAGGAAATGCAAGCTTCGCCGACGACGATGGAGGGTCCGCTCTCACCAAAGCAGCCGCATTTTAAGCCGCGTGCCAAACGCATTATCTTTCTTTTCATGTGGGGTGGCCCAAGTCACGTCGATACGTTTGATCCGAAGCCGCAATTGAACGCGTATGACGGCAAGACTCTTCCGGACGAGATCCAAGTTCGTGACCGGGCGAAGGTTGGTAAGCTTTTGGGATCCCCATTCAGCTTTGCCCAATATGGCGAAAGTGGGACGTGGATTAGCGAACACTTTCCTGAACTTGC
>JANPLJ010000099.1:0-5692 GCA_031426475.1 Pirellulaceae bacterium
GACCGGCTGGCTTGAATCCCATCACCCGTCTGAACAGCTTCGACATTTCACCTTCAGGAACGACGACAACACCTGGATTGATCGATGAACTGGGAGCCGCGCGCAGTTCTACGACCGCTTCGCAACTCCGGAACGTAAACATCCTTGAAGTCCGTTTCAAGGCAAAAGCGTCGGGGCAAGCAAACTTTTCCACCGATGCTGCGGAAGTCAGCACCCACAGCTTCTTGCTCTACGATATCAACACTGCAATTCCGACCGAACGAATCTCTTTTGGCAACGCTACCTTAGCTGTCGGTCGCAATTTCGTTGCGACGAACGACTCCTTTAACTTCAACGAAGACACCGCTAACAACAATCTCGATGTCCTAGCAAACGATACGGTTACCCCCGGTACAAACACGACGATCTCGATCGAATCGGTTGGAACCACGAGCGCGGGCGGTACGGTTACCGTTTCTTCCGACAATCGATCGCTTCGCTATTCACCAGCGGCCAACTTCAACGGGGGCGAGACCTTTACGTACGTGGTTCGTGATAACACGGGGGCTCAAGCGACAGCCACCGTCACGATTCAAGTGCAACCGGTAAACGATCCACCCGTTGCGACGCCCGATGCCTATACATTCAATGAAGGAAGCAACGATAATTTCCTCGATGTTCTTCAAAATGATAACGATGGGGTCGATGACAACGAGACACTGACTGTCAGCGCTGTGGGAACGCCAAGTGCAGGCGGATCCGCTCGAATCAACGGCGGCAGCAATGCAATTCTCTATACGCCGCGAGCCGGATTCACGGGAACCGAAACGATCAGCTATACGCTTCGTGATAACAATGGCGGAACCGCAACGACGACTGTCACGATTACGGTAAACCCTCGAGTTCCGCCTCCGACGGCCGTGAGCGATGCATTCCCGGTCGTCGAAGATGCTGCGGCAGCCGACTTTGATGTTCTCGCCAATGACTTGCCAAGTCAGACCGGAGAGACCTTGACGGTTACGGGTGGCCGCGGGAATCAGGGTGGAACGGTCAGCACAACCACGAACAACACTCGTTTGCGGTATACGCCTAGAGCCAATTTCAACGGCACGGAGATCGTTACTTACACCCTTCAAGGAAGCCTTGGTGGATCGACGACGGGGACCGTGACGTTCACCGTTTCCGCCGTCAATGACGCGCCCGATGCCGTCAACGATGCGCTCACTGTCCTCACACAACCGAACCAAACACTGAACGTGCTCGCAAATGATGTCAACGTCGATAACGGAGAAACGCTGACGATCAGTTCAGTGACCCAGCCGGCGTCGGGACAAGGGACGGTTGTATTGTCAGGCAACACGCTTCAATACTCAGCTCCGAACACCACCTTCGAAGGAACCGTTTCGTTCACCTACACGATCGGTGACGGTAGTGGACTCACCGATACAGCTACCGTTGTACTGACCGTGCGAAACTTCGTTCCGCGATCGATTGGCGGCGAACTGGTATCAACCGGAGCGAGTGAATTTATCTCTTTTTTAAATGTCGCCTATTCCGGAACGTCGGAAACTGGCGAAGCGATTAACCGAGATGCAGCGGTCCAACCCGATGGTAGCTTCGTCGTCAATGATTTGCCTCCGGGGAATTATAACGTGACCGTTCCAGATTTGGCGTTCGTTACCAATGGAGCGTCCTCGGTCCAGGTACAGTCCAAGCCTCAAGATGGAAATATGTCGAACCTTCGATTGTCGGTCGGCACCATTGAAGCACGATTTATCGACGTCCGTGATTTCTTAGGCAAAGCGATTGGTCGCGGTTTGACCGCTGCCATCGCCAGGGGCCAATCGCAACAGTGGGTCGCTGGCAACGGCGCTTGGCGCGATTATAAGAACGTGAATCTTTCGCTCAATGCGGATGGTACAACGTTGCAAGTTCAAGCGACCAATCCAACCAATCAGGTTGTTTCGGGGAGCGTATCGGTAGCTGATCAAAACTTGGTTTCGATTCGTGGGACAGAAGGCAATAGGGCCCTGTATCGCGTCCTAGCTCATCCTGACGAATTGAATCTCGCGCCAAGTACGACCACGTCGAGCGCATCCGGTGAGGGCGAAGGAAGTTCGTCGACCGACGCCGCGATGTCGCAAGTCAGCTCTCAGCTTCAACTCCGAACAAACTCAACGGACGAAATCGCTTCGAATCAAGGATCCAACGATACTGGCAACTACGAGAGCGTATATGCCCAGGATATCGAAGACTTGATGCGCGAGAACCAAGATAGCAATTGATTCACAGCTCCCAGACGAGCTTACCGTTTCAGTAGGCCGGAACAAGTCGCTACCAAGCTTGGGTGTTGAATAAAACGTTGGCGACGCCGTTCCGGCAAACCGAAGCGTCCGATTGCCGGAACAGCGCAGATGATCTTTCTCAAATGGACGAACTCAACTAGCTGCTTGTTCCGGCCTACCGTGGTCTCGATAGCGATTGGTTTTATCGCTTGTTTTGCTCTGTTTTTCGTAACGCTTTCCCCGCGATGACACCTGTCGGCACTCCGTTGGCGACAGCTAACTTTCCTGCAACGATGACGTGACTCAGACCAACAGGTTCCGTGAATGGCTCATCGTAAGTTGCCTGATCGCGGAAGACTGTGGGATCGAAGACTGTGATATCCGCAACGTTGTCGACTCGCAGCAATCCGCGGTCACTCAACCCAATGATTTCAGCTGGCAGCGACGTGGCACTTCGGATGGCCGCTTCCAGAGGAAGTACTTTCTCTGCGATCGAGTAATATCCAATCTTCCGTGGAAACGTCCCGAAGGAACGCGGATGAGGCATTTCGTCGGTTGACTGCGCTCTGGCTCTACCATCGCTGGCGGTCGCGACCCATGGAAATTTCATGGCCAAACGAACATCGTTTTCATCCATGCCGAAGTTGACGATCGACGCTCCTCCGCTAAGTTCGATCTTGAAAACAACATCCACGACTTCCATCGATTCAGCTGTCGCAATCTCATCGAGGCTCTTGCCCATCCAGTCTCGTCGAGGCTCATAAGACGCAATCTGGATGCGTTTAATGACCTTGAGCGATTTGATGACATCCTTTCGGATACGCGCTGCTGTGTCGGGTTCTTCGAGCCGTTTTTTCAGGGCTATCCGCCCTCCAGCACGAGCCCAATCGGGAAGCAACGTCGCTTCGAGCGATGTGGAAGATGCAGTATATGGATACTGGTCAGCCGTCACTCGCTTTCCTTCGCTTCGCGCCTGCTCGATCATGGCCGCAGCTAAATGAAGCGTTCCCCATGCTTTGGTGCCGCTAGCTTTGAAATGAGAAACATGCGTTGGCAAGCCAGCATCGACACCGATCTTGATCGCCTCCTGAACGCTATCGAGCAACCCAGATCCTTCGCCGCGAATATGGCTAGCGTAAATCCCGCCGTACTTAGCGATACTCCGCGCCACCGCAGTCAGCTCGTCGGTTTTTGCAAACGTCCCAGGTATGTAAATCAAACCGCTGGACATACCAAACGCGCCATCTTCCATTGCTTTCTCTGCCAGCCTTTGCATCTTTTCGAGCTCGGCCGGAGAAGGTGCTCGATCGTCTTTCCCCATGACCTCACTTCTCAAGCTTCCGTGTGGCAACAGGTGCCCAACGTTTGTACCTGCGCCTTTGGCGTCGAGCTTGTCAAAGTACTTTTTGACATCGACATGACCAAAGCCGCAATTTCCGGTGATCACCGTCGTACACCCCTGCATGAGATAGTTGTTATTGCTTCGGGTCCCATCTTCAAGGATTTCGTCGTCGCTGTGGGTATGCAAATCGATGAACCCTGGGCACACAACATGGTCTTTGCATTCGACCGTCGAGTCTGCGAGCAACTTCAGCTCGGGGCCGATCGCGATGATTCGACCGTTCTTGATTGCGATATCGGAAACAAATGACGGACTCCCATCGCCGATATGCACTGTCCCCCGTTTCAATAGGATGTCACAAACGGAGTCGGCGATTGCTATGCAAGGGCTCGCGCAGAACGCGCCAATGAATAGTAGACACCGACAGAATATGTCAAAGGAACAGCGAAGCTGCCTCCACTCTGACAGTTCAGACCGATCATGAAAATCGGCTGGGAGATTGGCTTTCATACGAAATTTCTCATGGCACGAAAAGAACACAGATAGGAGCAGGAGTATTGACGACACTTCGATTGTACGTAAGTTCCCCGGATTGCGGGTTGATCGCGAACGATGCAAGCGTGTTCGAGTCTTGTCCCGCTGCTAACAACCACTGGCCTGATGGATCGATATTGAAATTGCGAGGCGTCGCACCCCGAATTGGAACACGTTCGATCAAGTTAAGTTGGCCTTTGGATGCGTCGAACGAAAAACCGGTGATCGTGTCGTGTCCACGATTGGCGGAATAGACGAATTTTCCGTTTGGATGAACTCGAATTTCCGATGCGCTGATGGCCTGCTCCTTGGCTTTTTCCTTTTCTGGTACCGTTTCTACCGTGTTCAAGGCGGTCATCGTGCCAGCTTGGACATCGTATCGAAACACGGTGATCGACAACGCGAGTTCGTTCAGGACGAAAATGAACTTTCCAGTCGTGTCAAACTTCATATGGCGAGGTCCACTGCCTGGCGGAAGTTGTCCGAAGCCATGTGATTCGATCTTGGATGCAGCCGCGTCAAATCGATAGATCATGACCTTATCCATCCCCAGGTCAGGCACGAACGCAAATCGATTGTCGGGTGAAAAGCCGGTCCAATGCGCATGGGGGGCGTCTTGACGTTTGGCATCGATTTTCGAAGCACCTTCATGCTTCATCAACTGAGTTCGCTCGCGAATCGAACCATCCTCCTTCAAGGAGAAGACGCCGACCGATCCAGTGCCGTATTGCGCTGTGAGCAGTGTTTTTCCAGTTGGATCGACGCTCACATGTGCCGCACCACCATCACCGATCTCAACCGAATTGAGAAGCTTCAGAGTGGATTGGCCTTTGTTGGCTTCGATCGCATAAGCCGCAACGACAGGTTTCTTATTTAATTCACAGACAGTGTACAAGCGAGTCCGATTGGGATGCATGGCGATGAAACCTGGCCCGTCGCATTCTGCTGCTAGGTCGACGTCCGAAAGTTTTCCGTTGGATGTATTGAGCCGCGTATGGTAAATACCTTTGCTCAACTGGCCGCGTCCTGTGCCAATCCAAACGTCGACCATCTCTTGAGGGCTGGTGCCTTGTTTCTTCTTCTGTGAATCCTGAGCTGTCACGAAACCACCTAAATTTATGAGGACAACAAAGCAGATCAAAGTCAATTTTACCGAAGCGTTCATTCGCCGTTGGATGGTAATATTCATCGCGGTTGGGTATCCTTGGAGAGGTACAATCGAAGAGCGAAACTCCTGTTTCGTCCAGACAAGCCAATGATTGTACAAACTTTATCTCTCAAGCCTGCTACCCACTCCCATGAATTCGATCGTCATTCGATCCGCCGCGGTGGTGCTGGGGGCGGCGTTCTTTGCAGTCGGTATGGCTGCAATTCTAGCCCTCGCTACCTTCGGAAGAAGCCGTTTCACATCGCGTTTCCAGGCCGGCCTCGACGAAGCGGGGCCCTGTCCGTTGGCGGGCGATGGCTTGGAGGAGGATGGCGGTGGTGGTGGCTGCGTGGCACCGGAGGGCGGGGCGGAGCCTGCAGCGTTCTCGGTACGGCGGTGCGCCAG
>JANPLJ010000100.1:0-3313 GCA_031426475.1 Pirellulaceae bacterium
TTCCGCTACAAACGCCGTTCCGCTACAAACGCCGTTCCGCTACAAACGCCGTGCCGCTACAAACGCCGTGCCGCTACAAACGGGGGCTACGGGAACGACTCCTGCCAACTCGTACAAGCCATTCTTCCCCTCTCGGTCCCCCCAAAGCCCTAGCTCACCCACTCGGAGGCTTTAAACACTTCCTGATTGTGGACTTGTGACTACGGGGCACCAGACGTACACTCTGCGATTCGGTTTTTTGCACCCGGTGGCGTTTTGGTAGCAATTGTCGCGCCGTAACCGTCAATAAAAAGGTCAAAAAAAGGTGCCTGGAACTCTTTCGTTACTTGGATTTTTCACACGTATGGACGGTCTATCCATCGCTTGGATGCTTGCTCAGCAAGCTCAGCCAGACATCTTAAAGACTGCTGTTTCAGCAGCCAACTCGACCACGTCGGGTGGGACTTTTGCAGAAAACCTGCAAAGTTTCCTCTATTTGATCGGCATTATCGCTGCCGTCTTCATCCTGCCTTTTATCTTGGGAAAGTTCCTTTCTCGAGGCTTGAGGATGCCAGATCATGCCGGTCGAATCGGATTGGTGCTAGCGTCAATGATTGGCGGAGCGCTGATCGTGGGACTTCAACCCCTTCGATATGGTCCCGATATCAAAGGCGGAACCAACCTTGTCTATGAACTCGACAAGAGCGTTGCCAATATGGATGGTCGAAATCCCGTCAAGGCGTCGACGCTTGTCCCACAGCTCGCCCAGCGATTGAATCCGTCTGGAACCAAAGAAATCATGATTCGCCCCAGTGGCGATGATCAGATCGAAATCGTCGTTCCCAACGTCGACCAGATGGAAATCGAAGAAATCAAAAAAGTAATCCAGAACGCAGGTATTCTCCACTTTCGCATCGTTGCAAACCAGACGGATCACCAGGACATCATTCAAAAGGCTCGAAAGCAGTCTGAAAGCGACAATGAAGCCGAAAAATTGTCCAAAGAAGTTCGGTTGGGGGATGCGGAAAATGCGCATGTCGCGGGCATTTGGCAGGCGGTCGGACGGGACGAGCAATCGAAAGATGGTATTTATCCCTACAAGACTTCGGTTCCAGGCGACATTTTGCGCGATGCAAGAACCGGGCAAATCATCGAAGGAATCCCACCCTCGGATCGTCCGCTTGCATTCGAACGATGGTTGCTCGCCAAGGGGATCAACGATATCGAGATTCTTCTAGCTCTGGAGCGCGGCGGTCAGAAATTTGACGAAGTCACCGGAGATCATCTTCAAACCGCAAGACGCTCGATGAACAAAAACGGCTTCCCTGAAGTCGAGTTCACGATGAAGAGCGTTGGTGCGAAACGTCTGTCGGCGCTGACTTTTGCAAACAAACCGGATTCGACTGGATCTTTCAAGCGTCGTTTGGCGATTGTGCTCGATGGTCGAGTCTTATCTGCTCCACAGCTCAATCAGCCGATTAGTAGTCAAGGTGTCATTACGGGAAGCTTTACGACAGCGGAGGTCGATTTCCTCGTGAAGATTCTTGAATCAGGTTCGCTGCCGGCCGCGTTAAACAAGGTTCCGATTAGCGAAAATCAAGTCGGGGCGGCGATGGGGCAAGATGCCATCGCGAAGGCGTTTTTCGCTTGCATGCTCTCGTTGGCGGCAACGATCGGATTCATCTTGATCTATTATCGTTTTTCAGGGCTCGTCGCTGCGATGGCGTTGATGATCAACTTGCTGTTGATCTTGGCCGGGATGATCATTATCCAACAGCCGATCACATTGCCCGGCTTAGCTGGTATCGTGCTCTCGGTTGGAATGTCAGTCGACGCGAACGTCCTTGTCTTCGAACGTATTCGAGAAGAGATCGCTAAGAAATCGACAGGCCGATTGGCGATCCGCAATGGTTTCGAAAGAGCTTGGACGACGATTTTTGACTCCAATTTTACAACGTTAATCACCGCCGTTGTCTTGTATTGGTTGGGTACGGATCAAGTCAAAGGTTTTGCGATCACGTTGATCATCGGCTTGATCATCAGTATGTTCACCGCCGTGTTTTGCTCGCGAGTATTCTTCGACATTGCCGAAAAATGGAAGTTTGCTAGTTTTTCGATGGCCGACGCGATCCTCTTTGTACGAAAGCAGTTCTTCGGCGACAAAGACTTCGATTTCATGGGTAAACGAATGCTATGTTACGCATTCTCCATCGCATTGATCGTGATCGGGCTTGTCGCGACGTTCGCTCGAGGTCGCAATATCCTCGATATCGACTTCAACGGCGGTACGTCGGTGACTTTCTCGGTCGACAAGCCGATGGCTGCCGACGATGTTCGCAATGTGATCAATGAAGTTTTTGCGAAAGACGAGAATGGATTGCCGATCCAGACGAGCCTGACAAGCGTGACCTTGAAAGGATTCGAGAAAGATTCCGTCTTCAAACTCGATACATCGATCAAGGACGTGAAAGATTTGACCAGTCGGCTCGTCGAGGGGTTCACTCAAGAGCGAGCTGGAACTGGATTGATTACTTACACAGCCAACGCAACTCCGGCTGTCGCAGTCGGTTCGACTACTGAGTCCCAAGCGACGCCATCGAAGACCAAGCGAACCTTGACATTCTCGACGGGCAACGCGATCAATTCGGCAAAGATCAATTCGTCTGCTTTACTTGAATCGTTGGTCAAGGCATCCGAGGCGGCCGAAAAACCGATGGTTGCCGCTCAGATCAGCGTTTTTCCCGTGGGTGCCGAAGGTTGGACTCCTGAATCGCAGGTTGGCTATTCGGAATGGGATATCACGCTTCCAGGGGACGTCGCGGCGAATGACAAGATTGTCGAGCAACTTTCTCAGCAACTTAAGTCGCGGCCTGTTTGGCAATCGGTGAACCGAATCGAATCGCGAGTCGCCGATCAAATGCAACGCGACGCGATTTTGGCGTTGATCGTCAGTATGCTCTTTATCGTGGCCTATATATGGTTCCGCTTCCAAAAGGTCGCCTATGGACTGGCCGCGGTGATCGCATTGGCTCACGACGTTTTGATTACACTCGGATTCATCGCCATCAGCCATTGGTTGTACCGCCCACTGAACTTCCTGATGATTGAAGACTTCAAGGTCAGTTTGACGATCGTCGCGGCTCTTTTGACAGTCATGGGTTATTCTTTGAATGACACCATCGTTGTGTTTGACCGGATTCGTGAAGTAAAGGGTAAGAGCCCTCGCCTCACTTCGGAAATGGTCAACGTCAGCGTGAATCAGACCCTCGGTCGTACTTTATTGACTTCGTCGACAACTATTTTTGCAATTATCTTGCTCTATGCTATCGGTGGG
>JANPLJ010000101.1:0-2479 GCA_031426475.1 Pirellulaceae bacterium
GCCATTCATAACATTTAAATTAGTAGTTGTAGCAAATCGATTTCCGATGGCGTTAAAATAAAAAGCATTTCCGGAAACTGATCCACAAACATTTGATGCTGTTGCCCCGGTAACGGATGACCATAGGGCAGGATTAAAAGAAGGATTTGCTTGTCGGCTCAGATAGCGTGCAGTCGCTGTCGCACCCGCCAAAGCAAGCACGACAAAGCTGAACAAGATCAAAAGCGGGTAGGTTATCCACCTGACTTGCCCGACGACCGACTCCGCGATTTCCTGGACGTCCGTCAACAATGCCAGGAGTGGAAATGATGGAAAATCAATGATGGACACAGAAACTAACCAAACCGTTGTAATTGCAAAGCATGGCAAAGGCAGAATAGTCTACCAAAACCGGACCGCTTTTGGTCGTAGAGTAATGCGCAATCGTTAGCGATGGTAGTAAAAAAGAAAGAGTTTCTTCGAGCTTTCCCAACAGCCGAATTCAAAACTTGTAGGTTTGCCCGTTTGAATCGTTGTTTCGTCGCAATGCCGTTCAAACAGTGGCAGGCACACTCTATTACTTTTTCAGTCCATATTGGGAGCTTCGTGTGAACGATCCGGATGCGTTTCTCCGCCAGGAAGTGGAATCGGCTTCTCCTGCCAAGCTGCGATGGCTTTTGCTGCGCAAGGCAATCGGACTGTGCGAAGCGGTTGATCAGCTTTGGAGCGAGGCTCGGTTTGATGATGCCAACCAGTGGCTCCTACGTGTCCGCGATATTTTTGGAGAATTGCTTGACGGAGTCACCGACAGCAAGAACCCTGCCGCTGAATCGGTCGCTGATCTCTACACGTTTCTCCTGCTGATGCTGGAAAACCTGGAAAAAGGCCGAGATCGCGTCGAGCTTCGTTCGATGATTGAAATTCTCGAAGTCGAGCTCGGCACCTGGGACCTCTTCGTTAGGCGGGAAAGCCAGAGCCATGGCGCAGGAGTCCAATTCGATAGTCCAAGCATGCCGATTCCACACGCGGGTTCGGGGGCTTTTGCGGCATCGACGGAATGGGCAGGGCTGAACGTCGAGGCGTAGACGACTCCGGGCAGGCCAAACAGTGGTCCCGCGACTCCGTTCGCGGGAGCCGTGTCAGCGAGCGGAGTCGCTGCCCCACTAGCTAGAGAGGAGTCGCTGCCCCACTACTTTTCTATGGCAGACTCTGGCTGTCGCAGTGAGTCACTTAGGAGATTCGCCAAAATGGCATTTCGTGGCGGATTTGGAAAATCGCGACCGTTCCGCTCAAAATCTTCTAGCGATCCTCGTGGATTCGCTTAGCCAAAACGAGGCTTTTCTATTTCGACGGGCTTTTGGTCCGCCTTTTGCTCTCCGCACGGCTACCGCCCACTTGGCTGCCATTTCGCCCAAGGGACGGTCTAGAACATATACCCTTTGAACGCTTTACACGGGCGGCAGGCGCAAGTCGGCTCCCAAGATTGAATTTTCGGACTAACAGTCGGTCTCTTACATAAGGATTTCGATGTGGCAAAACAGATGGTCTTTGATGATGCAGCTCGGCAGCCGCTTTTGGCTGGCGTATCCAAGCTTGCTCGGGCGGTACGCAGTACATTGGGCCCACGCGGTCGTAACGCGGTTCTCGACAAAGGCTGGGGTTCTCCCAAAATCACCAAAGACGGCGTGACCGTCGCCGAAGAAATCGAGCTGGACGACCCGTTCGAGAACTTGGGTGCTCAGCTTGTCAAGGAAGCTGCGAGCAAGACAAACGACGTCGCAGGTGACGGAACCACGACGGCGACTGTTTTGGCCGAAGCGATTTTCCGTGAAGGCTTGAAAATGATCGCCGCTGGCTGCGATCCGATGGCATTGTCGCGGGGTATCGCCAAGGCGGTCGAAGCAGTTTGTGCTGAGATCACCAAGATGGCGACTCCCGTCAACGAAAAGGACAAGAAAGAGATCAAGCAAGTTGCGACGATCGCGGGCAATAACGATCCGACCATCGGCGACGTTCTTGCAGAAGCGTTCTTGCGAGTTGGCAAAGACGGCGTGATCACGGTCGACGAAGGCCGCGGAAGCGAAACCATCGTCGACGTTGTCGAAGGGATGCAGTTCGATCGCGGCTTCTTGTCGCCTCACTTCGTTACCAATCAAGACGAAGTCACGGTGGATCTCGATGATTGTTATGTCCTGATCTATGAAGAAAAGATCAGCACCAACAAGAAGCTGATTCCGCTCTTGGAAGCGATCAGCAAGGCCAAGAAGCCATTGTTGATTATCGCCGAAGACATCGACGGTGATGCTCTTGCGACTTTGGTAATCAACAAAATGCGAGGCATCTTGAGCGTTTGTGCGGTGAAGGCTCCTGGTTACGGCGACCGACGCAAGGCAATCTTGGGTGATATCGCTGTTCTGACTGGTGGCAAGGCAATTTTCAAGGATCTCGGGATCGATCTGGAAAGCGTCAAGCTTTCGGACCTCGGTCGGGCCAAGAAGAT
>JANPLJ010000102.1:0-1428 GCA_031426475.1 Pirellulaceae bacterium
GGCCAACTCTAGCAACCATCCTTCGGGCAGAAGATTCTGAAAGTACGGATGCAGGTTTCGAGAAATGTAAGGCTCTGCCCGAACAGGCAATGTCAGAGACACGGGTTTTGCTTCTGGTAGCCCACACCATGAGTCAAGATACTCGAATACAAAGCCATCCTCCCTCTCGGTCAGCATTCCTACGTCCTTGCCATCGATACGGACCAATCCCTGCCTAATTGTCATCTGGCTTTTCCTCTCCACGCGGACGTTCGACGATTCCAATCGTCTTGCCGAACACCGAAAGTACCGCATCGACCTCCGCCATCCTGACGGTCAACTTGCCGCGTTCCAAATCGGAGATAAATCGAATTCCGACGCCCGCTAGCTCACCAAGCTCGCGCTGGGTCATGCTGGCAGCGTTCCGTCGATTCCTAACGAATTCCCCGATCTTCTGCATCGGATGCCTCATTTCTGCGTTCCCGTTCGGGAATAAAACATTCAACACAGGTTAATCTACCACAGAAAAGACTTAGAATGAAGCATTTTATTCCCCATCGGGTAAAAGTGAGGTCTTAACGTGTGAATGTGAGGTTGCTTACCGCCCGAAACCGCTTGATTCTTCCCGTTCGGGAAAAAGTTGTAATAGACAATACGTGTGAGTGATTCGAACGACGCCGATTCATATCCTTATTCTCAGCAGCAATTGTGGCTGATTCCTTCTAAGTCCTAGCCCCAAACCCTAGCGAAGCTAAGCTTTCTCGTAAGTGATTTGCTTTTAATAGCTTATTGCCAGTTTGTGGGGAAAAATGCCCCTTTTTTCCCACAAAAGCAGACTTAATGCCCCTTGACCAGAACGTTGTCCGACACCATCCTGGCGTCCTTGCCAGGATGGTGTCGGATTCACTCTGATAAGCTAGATAAATTCTGTCTAAAACCGAGATTTTGAGCGAGCGTCGCTCGCGCATTCAACGGGTTAAAACGGTAGCCGCCCGAGTTCAATGGCTGTTCTCTCCTTTTTTTGACGCCGCATTCGCGATCTTTAAGCTACTGATGACCGCTTCTTGCTGCACGACTGCCATCGCACTGGATCGCTCCGCTTCGAGCATCGAGTCGAGGCGGTTCTGCTTGATGTAGCGATAACATTCCTTGAGGTTGCGGCCTTCGACGACAATCTTCTGATCTGAATAGTGAAGCTCGAATCCATTATCGGGATTCATGGTGGTGATTTTCTTAAGGTCAATATAGGGCAGGACAAGTCGATAGCCGTCGGACTTGCAAATTTCGAGCATGATTTGCGGACGTGGGCCGACACGACCGAAGGAAAACGCCTGATACTCGGCTTCCTCTTCTAGTTTCGGCTCTCCTGAACGAACCTTGCGATCGATGCCACGATCGACCATCGCGCGTAAGCTACCCTCGGTCATTGATGGCCTCCAGTTCGCGCTC
>JANPLJ010000103.1:0-3559 GCA_031426475.1 Pirellulaceae bacterium
GTGGTTGTCGAGTTGGACAACATCGATTCGGTGAAGCATGCCGCGATTGTCAACAGCGGTGTTGCATTCTTACCAGAACCAACGGTTCAGAACGAGTTAGTAGCCGGTTCGTTGAAAGCGATTCATTGCGATGAATTGAAAATGACTCGTCCACTGGCGATCATCCAGCGCCGAGATCTCCCGATGAGCCGTGCGGCCCGAGGGATGCTGGATGAAATGTTGCATGATGCATCATCGGATAACGGCGTTAGCCAATCGGGCTCTGCTTCCCAATTTCCGGAAGAGGATCGCAACGAGCCGTCCGATTCTGCGGCATCCAAGAAACTCAAACCTGCCCGCTCGCCGCGTTGACTTGCGGCCGCGAGCCTGCTTTGAAACAGTTCCGAATTTCAGTGAGTGATATTGCCATGATGAATCCAATTGGTTTTCCGCCCGCCCAAGGCTTATACGATCCCAGTCTCGAAAAAGATTCGTGCGGTGTGGGTTTCGTAGCGCACATCAAGGGTAAGCCTAGTCACCAAATAGTCTTGGACGCCGACGAGATTTTGCGGAACATGGATCACCGCGGAGCTTGCGGCTGTGAATCCAATACAGGCGACGGTGCCGGGATCTTGACCGGGCTGCCGCACAAATTTCTTCGCAAGGTTGCCAAGCAGGATCTCGGAATCGACCTTCCAGAAGCAGGCAAGTTCGCCGCTGGATTGATCTTCCTGCCCAAGGATCCTGCGGAACGCGATGAGTGCAAGAAGAAGGTCAATGAACTGATCGCCAAGCACGGACAAAAACTGCTGGGCTGGCGTCAAGTTCCCGTCGATGCAGATGGAGCAGATATTGGCCCGACGGCTCGATCTGGCGAACCCGACATCGAAATGCTCTTTGTCGGTGCAGCCGACGGGCTTTCCAACGAAGCGTTCGAACGACAGTTGTATCTCGTTCGCAAGCAAGCCAGCCATGCCCTCCGGGGAAATTCTCAGCTCAAGCAGGCGTTGTTGTTTTACGTCTGTTCGCTGTCGACGAAAGTCATCATCTACAAAGGTATGCTGACGCCCGCTCAAGTCATGCCTTACTACTTGGATTTAGCAGACGTCGATTACGAAACGCATCTCGCTATGGTGCATAGTCGATTTTCGACGAATACGTTTCCGAGTTGGGATCGAGCTCAACCGTTGCGATTCATGAGCCATAACGGCGAAATCAATACGCTGCGAGGAAACAGTAACTGGATGAGGGCTCGAGAAGGCAACGCCGCGAGCGAAGTCTACGGCGATCAACTGTCTGGCTTGTTCCCTGTCGTCGAGCCTCACTGCAGCGATTCGGGGACTTTCGACAACTGCCTCGAATTCCTGTTGATGAATGGAAGAACGCTTCAAGAAGCAGTCATGATGATGGTCCCGGAAGCATGGCAAAAGCATGAAACGATGTCGGAAGACAAGCGAGGCATGTACGAGTACTTTAGCTCGATGATGGAACCGTGGGATGGCCCCGCCTCGATCGTCTTCACCGACGGTCACTACATCGGAGCGACGCTGGACCGAAACGGGTTACGGCCAAGTCGCTATTACTTGACGACTGACGACCGAGTGATCATGGCTAGCGAAGTCGGAGTGTTGCCGGTCGATCCCAAGATCGTGAAAGAGAAAGGCCGACTACAGCCAGGTCGTATGTTCTTGATTGACTTCCAAGAAGGTCGATTGATTCCGGATGAAGAGCTGAAGAATTCGATGGCTGTAAAGCGCCCTTACAAGCAATGGGTTAAGGAACAACGGATTACGCTGGATGAGTTAAAGCCTAATGAAGAACCGCACGGGTTTGACCCATCGACGTTGCTCGCGCGAATGCAAGCTTACGGATACACCTCCGAAACGCTGCAATTCATGCTCCTGCCGATGATCCAGACCCTTCAAGATCCGATCGGATCGATGGGGAATGATTCGGCAATTGCATGCTTGTCGGATCAACCGCGTATGATCTACGACTACTTCAAGCAACTCTTTGCGCAAGTCACCAACCCGGCGATCGATAGCATCCGGGAAGACGTGATCATGTCGCTTGAATGCTACATCGGCCCAGAACAAAACTTGCTGGCTCAAACACCCGAACATGCCCATCGCTTGTTGGTCCCGCATCCGATTCTGACCAACGAAGAAATTGCGGCATTGAAGCACATGTCGCGCCGTGGCTGGAAGACTCGAACGATTGACATCACGTATGATCGAGCATTGGGCAAGGCCGGCCTCCAACAAACGTTGGATCGCATCTGCGCAGAAACAACCGAGGCGATCAAAGATCGCGACACCTTGATTGTGCTCACCGACCGCGCGATCGGGCCAGACCGGATTCCGGTCAGCTCACTTTTGGCCTGCGGCGCTGTACATCATCACTTGGTACGCAATACGATGCGAACTCAGATCGGGATTTTGCTCGAAACCGGTGAAGCTCGCGAAGTCCATCACTTCTGTTTGTTGATCGGTTACGGTGCCGATGCGGTGAATCCTTACTTGGCGTTCGAGACGCTTTGGCAAGCCAGCCGAGATGGCTTGTTAACCGACATGGATGATGACAAGATCGTTGCGTCGTATCGCAAAGCGGTCGCCAAGGGGATGCTCAAGGTGATGGCGAAGATGGGCATCAGCACCTTGGCGAGCTACAAAGGAGCTCAGATTTTTGAAGCCCTCGGGCTCAAAACCGAAGTCATCGATCGCTGCTTCGCGGGCACCAATAGCCGCATTCAAGGTTGCAGCTTCGACGTGCTGGCCGAAGAATCGATTCGTCGACATCGCTTGGGTTACCCTGAAAAGAAATCCGATATCTCTGCGATGTTGCCAAACCTTGGAGAATTCCATTGGCGAGCAGAAGGCGAACGTCATGGATGGGATCCTTCTGCGATCGCCGACATCCAAGTCGCAGCTCGTCAAGGCGACAAAGGTGCCTATCGTCGATTTGCTGATCACATCAACAAAGACGCCAAAATGCGTTATGCACTTCGCGGTTTGTTTGAACTTAAAGAAGGCGTGTTCGGTCCGCCTGTTCCGATCGAGAAAGTCCAAGATGCGAAAGAGATCGTCAAGCGGTTCTGCACCGGCGCGATGAGCCTCGGTTCGATCAGCTCGGACGCTCACGAGACACTTGCGATCGCCATGAATCGATTGGGCGGCAAGAGCAACACCGGCGAAGGCGGCGAAGATCCGGTTCGTTTTCAACCACTTCCCAATGGTGACTCGAAAAAGTCTGCGATCAAGCAGGTCGCATCGGGACGCTTTGGTGTGACGATCGAGTACCTTGCTAATGCGGTGGAATTGCAGATCAAGATCTCGCAAGGTGCCAAGCCGGGCGAAGGTGGCGAGCTACCTGGAAAGAAAGTCGACAAGTACATCGCGAGGATTCGTTACAGCACGCCTGGAGTTGGACTGATTAGTCCGCCCCCGCATCACGATATCTATTCGATCGAAGACTTAGCCCAGTTGATCTACGACCTCAAGAACTCGAACCCAAGCGCTCGGGTCAGTGTAAAATTGGTCAGCGAAGTTGGCGTCGGAGTCGTAGCCTCGGGTGTTGCGAA
>JANPLJ010000104.1:0-11920 GCA_031426475.1 Pirellulaceae bacterium
GTGCTGCCCAGGACGGCGACAGAAGCAGCATGCCCCCCATAAAAACAGCCGACATGACAAACACGTTTTTGAGGAATCGCATGGCATTTCACCTGATAAAACGGACACATCAGTGGTTGACGCAACTTTCATTGTAGCCAATTCACGCGGCAAGACCACAAATCCGCCAAAATCGCAACCTTGCTTTCCGCAAGTTTGCTGTGATTTCCACGTTCCGGTGAACGTAGCTACAACGAAAAAACGCGTTCCAAGATCTAGTCTTAGAACGCGTTTCGTGTCACTTTTTCAAGTTCTAACTTGGTCAGCGATTATCGGCGTCCGCCGCCACCACCACCGCCACTTCGACCACGGCCTCCTCCTCCGCCGCCACCACCGCTTCGACCGCGTCCTCCGCCGCCACCACCGCTGCGTTCGCCGCGGAAGCCGCCGCGTTCGCCACCACGATCACCGCCAGCGGCAGCTCGTTCGGGGCGTTCCGCTCGTTCTTCGCCTTCAACGCCTTCTTCCGGCTGAGCAAACTCGTCTTCGATTCCGAGCTCTTCGAGAGCACGGCGTCGGGATAGTTTGACTCGGTCGTGATCGTCGATATCGATAACGATGACCTTCATCGGATCACCGACTTTGCAAATCGAATCGACGTTTTGAACGTATCCGCTGGATAATTCGCTGACGTGGCACAATCCATCTTTGCCGGGCAGGATTTCAACGAACGCGCCGAAGTCTCGGATGCTGGTTACGGTTCCGTCATAGATCTTGCCGATTTGAACGGTTGCGGTACAAGCCTCGACACGCGTCATCGCTTCCCTCGCAGCATCTGCATTGAGGCTAGCGACGACGACGGTTCCATCATCATCCACATCGATCGTAACGCCGGTATCTTCCTGGATGGCTCGAATGTTCTTGCCGCCGGGACCGATCAGCATACCGATCTTCGATGGATCGATCTTGGTTCGAAGCAAGCGAGGTGCATAGCGGCTGGTTTCCGATCGTGGACGCGGAATGCACGTCAACATTTTGCGGAGGATCTCCATTCGCGCTTCACGTGCTTGCTTCAAGGTTCCGCGAATGATTTCTTCGCTGATACCATCGATTTTCAGGTCGAGTTGGATACCTGTGATCCCGTTTTGCGTTCCGGAGATTTTGAAGTCCATATCGCCGAAATGATCTTCGTCACCCAAGATGTCGGTCAGAAGAACAAAGCGATCATCTTTCTTCTCGCGAATCAATCCGATACTAATACCGGCGACAGGATTCGTGATCGGTACGCCAGCCGCCATCAGCGCCAAGCATCCACCGCAAACGCTGGCCATCGAGGATGAGCCATTGCTTTCGAGGATGTCGCTGATCACACGGATCGTATACGGAAAATCTTCGGCATCCGGAAGAACTGGCTCGAGCGATCGCTCGGCCAAAGCTCCGTGACCGATTTCTCGTCGGCCTGGCCCACGTATTGGACGGCACTCGCCAACCGAGAAAGATGGGAAATTATAATCGAGCATGAACTTCTTGCTGTACTCGTCAAGCAAACCGTCGACTCGTTGCTCATCGCGAGCTGTTCCCAAGGTGACGGTTACCAACGCTTGAGTTTCGCCGCGTTGGAAGAGAGCCGATCCGTGGGTCCTGGGTAGCAAGTCGGCTTCGCATTCAATATTGCGAAGCGAAGCCCAATCTCGGCCATCGGCACGCCTTCCCGATAGAATCAAATCGCGAACGACTCGATTCTCAAGAACATGCCATACTCGATGGAAAGTGTCTCTGCAGAGAGCTCCTTCGGCTTCTGGGTTCGGAATCATTTCTTCCAAGGCAACTTTTCGCAAGTCGTTGCACGCGTCGTTGCGAGCTGCCTTGCCTTCTGTTTGCTTAGCGGACTTGAACCGTTCATAAAAGCGTTCGTTCAATTGGCCGAGCAAAGCTGAGTCATCTTGTACAGCGAACTCCACTTTGACAGGATTGATTTTCGCATGCAGTTCAAGCTGCAATGCGATCACTTCGCGAATGATATTCTGAGCGAACAAAATCGCTTCGATCATTTCAGGTTCGGGGATTTCTTGACAGAAACCCTCAATCATCACGACTTCTTTCTGATTGCCAGAGACAATCATATCGAGGTCGGATTCCTCTAGCTGGGCTTGCGTTGGAAACGCGACCAGTTGGCCATCGATACGTCCAACACGCGTCGAAGCGATCGGGCCGTGGAATGGCAGGTTGCTAACCAATAACGCGCAAGCCGCGCCGTTCATGGCAAGAACGTCGCCATCATTTTGCATGTCGCTACTCATGACAATCGATTGACACTGGACTTCATCAAAGAAGCCTTCTGGGAACAGTGGTCGAATCGGACGATCCATCAATCGGCTCGTCAAAGTCTCCTTGGTTGTCGGACGACTTTCTCGCTTCAAAAAGCCTCCAGGAAACTTTCCGGCTGCCGAAAGACGTTCGCGGTAATCGCAGGTCAACGGAAAAAAGTCCGTGCCTGGTCGCGACGGTCCCGTCGCTGCTGCGTTCAAAACGACGGTGTCGCCGTACTGAACAATCACGCAAGCCGAAGCCTGCTTGGCCAATTGGCCTGTCTCAAAAGACAAAATGGAATCGCCGATTTTCTTTTCTACTCGGTATTTCACGCTTCCTAATCCTACATCATTAAAAGTTACAAACGCTCGCAAACGATGGCGGTAAAGGCCTCATCCACATCGATGGCCAAGAATACAAACTACGCCAAGGATCGATCACGAACTACAAACAAGAATTACTAACTTGCCGGGAGACTACAAAGTCCCCGTGCAATACAACCTACAGAAACAACGCCGCATCATTGAAAAAGACCTCCAACGGCGATCTATCAAGCCAAAAATGTCCCATACAGCCAAACGTATGCATCGTGTCGCGAAACAACGGCCTGGGAAACCAAAAAGCCCGAGGTCCTGTGACTTCGGGCTTTCCATTTTTTGTTACTTACGAATGCCCAAGCGGCCGATCAGATCGAGATATCGATTCGGATCGTGCTTGCGGACATAGTCCAGAAGCGATCGACGGCGACTAACCATCCTCAACAAGCCTCGTCGACTCGAATAGTCTTTCGAATGACCTCGCATATGTCCGGTCAACATGTTGATTCGTTGGGTCAACAAAGCAATTTGTACATCTGGTGAACCGTTGTCGTTAGGCGACTGACGATACTGCTCGATAACCTGGGGCTTGCTTGGCGTCGCTAAGCTCATAAATTTCCTTATGCCACTAAAGAAGGGCCGAAAGACACTCGTAATTCCAATAATTTAGGAACGAAAGAATATCCAATAGCCAATTAAAAGCAACCGCACTTTTGCCCGTCAGGCAAAAATGAGCGAATTCAGCAGACTTCTCGCTGATCGCCAGTGCTGATCGCCAGTATTAATACGCTCGTTCCCAGGCTCCTGCCTGGGAACGCACTGTCTTGGAGGCTCTGCCTCCCGCGACACAGCAGATCGAGCGACCCAGCGGATCGAGGACCCAGCGGATCGAGCGACGCGGCAGCAGGCGGAGCCTGCAATTCCTTGGGTTCCCAGGCCGGAGCCTGGGAACCCGTTTGCTGTTGTTCTTGCGATGGCCGCTGCCGGCCTTCACGCGGCCGGCGTTCAGCGAGAAGTATCGCGAATTCAGACCTTCTTGGCCATTTTCGCCCAGGTATCGCGAAGCGTTACGGTCCGGTTGAAAACAGGCTCGCCGGGCGCTGAATCTTTGGTATCGACGCAGAAATAGCCGTTCCGTTCGAATTGAACTCGGGTTCCTGGAGCAAAATCAGCAACGCACGGTTCGACCATCGCTTGGATGTTCCGAGTATTTTCAGGGTTCAAATTGTCCATAAAGGATTGGCCATCGGGGACATCTTCCGGAAATTCGCTGAGGAAAAGTCGATCGTAAAGTCGGACGTCGACTTTTTTGGCGGTCGCCGCCGCAACCCAGTGAATGGTTCCCTTGACCTTTCGATCAGCAGAGTGCTCACTGCCCGAACGCGTGAGTTCGTCATAAGTGCAATTCAGCTGTACGATTTCTCCCGCCGCATTCTTGATGACTTCCTCGCAGCGGATAATAAAACCGTAACGCAATCGGACTTCGCCACCCGGCTTGAGTCGAAAATACTTCGACGGGGCATTCTCCATAAAGTCCTCGCGCTCGATGTAAAGTTCCCGTGAAAACGGCAGCTCGCGAGAACCGTCTTCAGGACGTTCGGGGTTGTTGACGGCCGACATAAGCTCCGTCTTCCCCTCCGGATAGTTGGTCAAAACCACTTTAATAGGATCGAGGACCGCCATGACTCGGGGGGCGACTTCATTGAGGTGCTCGCGAATCGAATTCTCCAGCACCACCACGTCGATCGTGCTGTTGAATCGAGCCACGCCGATCTTTTCGCAGAATAGACGCAAGCTTTCGGGTGTGTAGCCGCGACGCCGGAGGCCGCTGATCGTCGGCATTCTCGGGTCGTCCCAACCGCTAACGAGGTTCTTTTCGACCAATTCCAATAGCTTTCGTTTGCTCATGACCGTGTAGGTCAGGTTCATTCGGGCAAATTCGATTTGACGCGGATGATAGACCCCCAATTCTTCGCAAAACCAATCGTAGAGAGGACGATGATTCTCGAATTCCAACGTGCAAATCGAGTGCGTAATCCCTTCGATCGAATCGCTCTGACCATGAGCCCAATCGTACATGGGATAGATGCACCATGTATTCCCTGTCCGATGGTGGTGGGCACGCAAAATGCGATACATCACCGGATCACGCATATTGAGGTTAGGCGAGGCCATATCGATCTTGGCACGCAGCGTTCGCGTGCCGTCGGCGAATTCGCCCGCCTTCATTCGCTCAAAAAGGTCGAGGTTTTCTTCCACGGGGCGATCTCGGAAAGGGCTATTTCGACCAGGTTCTGTCAGCGTGCCTCGATAGTCTCGCATCTGCTCGGGCGTCAAATCGCATACAAAGGCTTTGCCCGATTCGATCAATTGAATCGCCCATTGGTAAAGCTGCGCGAAATAGTCGGACGCGTAGTAAAGAGCATCCCAGTTGAATCCAAGCCACCGAACATCAGCCATGATCGAGTTGACGTATTCTTCGCTCTCTTTGGCGGGGTTCGTGTCATCAAACCTGAGGTTGCATTTGCCTCCGTAGGTCCTAGCAAGACCGAAATTCAAGCAGATGCTCTTGGCGTGACCGATATGCAAATAGCCGTTCGGTTCCGGAGGGAAACGAGTGCACACTTTGCGTCCAGCCATCTTCGGTTTGGCGAGATCCCGATCGATTTCTTGCTCGATGAAGTTCTGCTGCCGAGAACTCGGTTGCTCGCCATCATGGGGGGTCATGTCGATGTTCCAGGTGTCACTGCTCATCCAAGTCTACTCTTTCGTTGTTCGGGCTGCACTTACTCCACAAGCCACCTGCATCTTAGCGGCTTGACCGCCCTTTCCAAGTGGCTTCGGCGTTCCGCCATTTCATACGCCACAGACCTCAACTATGCCGCGTTGGAACGTTGGGCGGGGGATGCAGCGCCGGTTCGTCGGTCTAGCTCGCGATGAATTATTTCGGCGGCTCGCTGACTGGCGCCTGGCTGCGCATATTTCTTGGCAAGCTCTGCGAGTGCCGTTCTTTGTCCTAAACGAGCTTCTGGATTACCGATCAGTTTTCGCATCGCATCGGTTGCTTGATCGACGGCCTTCATGGAGTTACCGACGGCCAAAAATTCGGGCATGATTGTCGCCTCGGCGATCATATTGGGAAGCGTAATGCTTTTGAGTCTTGTCAAGAGTCTTGCGATCGCAAACGTCGATCGGCTGCAATGATACAGCACCGTGCAAGGCGTCGTTCGAGCCATCATTTCCATCGAAACCGAACCGCTTTTTATCAGAGCACAATCCGCCAACTCGATCAGCTCGCTCGTTTTGCCGACGAAGACTTCGATCGGCAAGTCGCGATCTTCGTCTCGCATCTGTGACCGACACCACAGCGCATGTTGATCCTTTAATGCGGCAACCATGAATCGGACGTCTGGGAATTCACTATGAAGCCGACGAATGATTTCAAGCTGCAACGGCCAAATTCGGTGGACTTCGTGGTCTCGCGAGCCCGGTAACACAGCGACCTGAATCGCCCCCTCGGATTTCCATTGTCCCAAGAACCTGGCGCAAAGAGGCTGCGATTCGACGACATCGAAGAATGGATGTCCGACATAGTCAACCGCTACACCGCGAGAATCAAACCATTCCTTTTCAAAAGGAAGGTTGCATAGGACTCGATCGACGTACTTGCGAATCTTTTGGACTCGCCAACCGCCCCAAGCCCACAACTGCGGAGGTAGATAGTAATAGACAGGCAATCCATATTTCTTAGCCCTTTTAGCGATATGCCAATTGAAACCCGGGAAGTCGACCAATACGACTCCGTCGCAAGCACCGCTTCGAAAAACATCTTCAGCCATGTCGGCGATTCGAAAGAATTCACGAAGTTTCGGCAAAACCTCAGCGAATCCGACGACAGCCATCGACGTCAAATCGAAATCGCAAGCCAAGCCTGCTTGGGTCATTCGCACGCCGCCAAAGCCTCGAGCATGAAGGCTTGGATCGGAGCTTCGCAAGGCACGAATCAAATTCGCTGCGTGCAGATCGCCGCTCGGTTCACCGACCGAAAAAAATAGCCGCTTGCTCATATGCCAACGACAACCTTTTGCTGTTGTATCCGAATCACCACATCTGTCCTAAAACAGAAACAAATTGCGTCATCAATGTGAACTAGATCGGACAAAGCGACGACACTAGACCACTCCAGCCTAGCCGGTATACCGCATTCAGCGCCAAAACCGCAAGTCGAAGCGAGGGTTGCAACGAATGTGTCGGGAATGCTAGCGAAGCGAGGCTTGAGGCTTGAGACTTAAGGTTTGAAAAGTAGTTTCCGTTAAGTCCTTTTCGTCCCTTAAGTCCCTTTCGTCCCTTCCCCATTCAACGCCTGCGATTTTCCCGTGTCGCGTTGCAGCACGGCCATGATTTCGGTCAGTTGCTGGCTCGCGGTTGTCGATGGGTCGAGGAAAATCGTCGTCGATTCTCCGATTCGACAAAACCCGCTTGTTGCGCCATCGAGCGATTCGCTCCGAACGCGAATTCCTTGCTTTTTCGCGTAGTCGATTGCGTGTTCGAGCAATTCCACCGAGTTGTGAGACATCGCTTCCCTCCCTTTCTCCGCTTGACGTCCAGCATTCCATTCCGTTAGTACCACAAGCCTCGGAACATAGCAGGCAGCTCACCTGAGTGCCAGAAGGAATTGACGCCTGCCTTCCACGACAAACCACTTCTGATTTTTGAATCGTACGTATGACTAAAGCACCCGCAATGCAATCGATCACATCTTCAGAGTCAACCGTCGGAGACCGAGTCGATGAGCTGGAGAATACCGTGGCGCGGCTTCGAAGCCAGCTTTCCCAGTCGCAGCGGTTGGCAACGATCGGCGAATTGACGAGCACGACGACGCATGAGTTTAATAATCTTCTGATGACGATCATGAACTATGCCAAGCTCGGATTGCGCCACAAAGACGAGCCGACTCGCGATAAGGCGCTCGGCAAGATCATGGATGCTGCCAACAGAGCAGCCAAAGTAACACAAACGATCCTAGGATTGGCTCGAAACCGAAGCGGAGAGCCCGAACCAACAAGTCTCGAGTCGGTTGTCCGAGACACCCTGATCCTCTTAGAACGTGAACTTCAACGGTATCGGATCCTCGTCGAAACCGAGTTCGAACCGGTGCCGATGGCGATGGTGGAAGGAAACCAAATTCAGCGAGTCCTGATCAATCTTCTTACGAACGCCCGACAAGCGATCGGCGAATCGGGTGTCATTAAGATTCGATTAAGTTACGACGCGGCTACCAACTTTGTCGTGATGATGGTCCGAGATAGCGGCCAAGGCATCGCTCCCGAAAACATGCCACGTATTTTCGATTCCTTCTTTTCAACCAAGACCGGTCCGGATGCAAGCGGCAAAGGAGGGACTGGTTTGGGGTTGTCAGCCTGCCGAGAAATCATCGAGGAGCATCGGGGGAAAATTCGTGTCGAAAGCACGCTAGGGAAGGGAACCGCTTTCTATATCCGCCTGCCGTCCGTTTCAGCGCCGCAAGAGCGGGCGATTGCATGATAGCGTACTGATAGGGAGGTTCGTTTTGGAAATGGCAAACCCGATTTGCGTCTAGTGCCTCATCCAACCTGGATTGAGGGTTCCGATTTGTAGCCGAACGTCGTTAGACTTCGGAGGAAGCGCAGCAGACATCGCCTTTCGAGCTTCGTCCGAATTCTGACGAATTCCGCTACCAGACGTTTTTTGGAGTTTCGGCGATGGTGAAACGTTCCGGTCGTAGACTCCGCCCTACAATCGATACAACCGCTCAGATTCTCCTGTTTTTTAAACAGTATTCGTTTCCCCGCGTGAAATTGGTATTATTCTTTGGTTCAGCCTCTTTTGGCTGCGGCATGAATTCGCAATTCAAGCTAGGTTATTGAAGCGACTTGTTTTCGTCATAGGTCGCCTGCAAGCGTCCCAATCGCTTTTGTCGGAAGAAAAAAACAGTATGTGCGGAATCGTCGGTTACGTAGGAAAGAATGAAGCAAGCCCGTTTCTGCTGACGGGACTGCGGCGATTGGAGTATCGCGGATATGATAGCGCCGGAGTCGTAACACTTGGCAACGGTTCGAGTAGTAACGGGGCAAACGGATTCCAACTTCGGCGGGCAGTCGGTCGTATCGACCGGTTAGCCGACTTGATCGAGAGTTCTCCTGTTTATGGGATGACGGGAATCGGGCACACGCGTTGGGCAACCCACGGGCCGGCAACGACCGAGAACGCGCATCCGCATACCGGTGGTCGAGGCATGGTCGCGGTGGTCCACAATGGCGTGATCGAGAACTACGAAGTTCTGAAGCAGGCGTTGATTGCGAAGGGCTACGTTTTTCAATCGGCGACCGATACCGAAGTCATTCCTCACCTGATTGCTGATGCGCTTAAACGAACGACCGCGTCTAACTCGTCGTCAGAGGGACCTAACGCTGTTTACCTCGATGCGGTTCGCGAAATCCTCCCGATGCTACGCGGGACGTACGGCTTGGTCGTCATGTTTCGTGATCGTCCGGACCTCTTGATCGCCGCGCGGTGTGGTAGTCCGCTCGTCTTGGGCGTCGGACGCAACGAACAATTTATTGCGAGCGACACTTCGCCGTTGGTTGGCTACACCGATCGAATTATCTATTTAGCGGACCATCAATTGGCCGTGATGACTCAAGATTCGATTCAAGTGCTTCATCGCGATCAAGGTCGAATTCGTCCCGACGTTCGAGTTCTCGACGAGCAATCCATCGACGTTTCTTCGGATGGATACGCTCATTACATGCTCAAAGAAATTCATGAGCAACCGACTTCGCTACGAAATGCGATGCGAGGTCGTTTGGATCGCGAAAACGCAACAGCCAAGTTTGGTGGTTTGAATTTGATGGCCAGTCAATTGCGAACCGTCGACCGTATCATCCTTACCGGATGCGGGACCAGTTGGCACTCGGCGATGGTCGGAGAGTACTTGATTGAAGAACTTGCAAGGCTACCGGTCGAGGTGGAGTATGCGAGTGAGCTTCGATATCGTAATCCACCACTCGATCGCGACACGCTTGTCTTCGGTATTACTCAAAGCGGTGAAACAGCTGACACGTTGGCTGCCCTTCGAGAAATGAAACGCAAAGGGCACCATACGTTGGCAATCTGCAACGTGATCGGTAGCAGTATTGCTCAAGCTGCGGACGGTGGAATTTATCTTCACGCCGGCCCTGAAATCGGTGTTGCATCGACCAAAGCGTTTACGTCTCAGCTTTGCGTTCTTTCAATGCTAGCCCTTCACTTCGGCCGCCTCAGGCACTTGAGTTTCGAGGCTGGTTTGCGAATCATCGATCAGCTTGAAAACCTACCGAGCCTGGTTGAAACTGCGTTGGGATGCGAGGAGCAGGTTAAGAAAGTTGCTGAAAAATACCATCAAGCAACAAACTTCTTGTATTTGGGCCGAAACTATAATTTTCCAACCGCGCTGGAAGGAGCTTTGAAACTCAAAGAAATCAGCTACATCCATGCCGAGGGATATCCGGCTGCGGAAATGAAACATGGACCGATCGCCTTGGTCGACGCCAACACCCCGTCGGTATTTATCGTGTCCCAATGCTCGGTCTATGACAAAGTGATGAGCAATCTTCAAGAAGTCAAGGCACGTGGCGGGCCAGTGATTGCGATTGTCGACAAAATCGATGACCAGCTCCGTTCGTTGGCAGACGATCTCATCGAAATACCAAGCTGCGAAGACTTCTTGCAACCAATTGTCGCGTCGATCCCGTTGCAACTGTTGGCATATCATATTGCGGTGATGCGGGGCTGCGATGTTGACAAACCTCGCAATCTCGCGAAGAGTGTCACGGTCGAGTAACCTTTTTGTCTCTCCTTTTTTGTCGATTGCATCATGAACCACAACAACCTTGGACTTTCCTACAATGCTCGCAAAGCCCTCTCTGTTCACATCGGAGAATCGGCGGGAACCGAGATTGCCAACCTTTTGCAACGGATGGCTGCTCAGATCGAAGAGCTCAAGCGGAGCAAAGTAACGGTGACGCCGGTAATCCCCGGTCCCAAGAATGAACAATCCCCGTTGCATTCGATCGACAACGAAACTTTTTAATGTGGTCCAGCCGCTCGGTCCGCGTGAGTGTTTTCTTAAAAAGTGGTCCCGCGGCTCCGTCCGCGGGCGGATTCACTGTCAGCGGGCGGAGCCGCTGCCCCACATTTCGCAGCGCGAAAGGCAGCGATAGTCGATGACCTTACCTCGCGAAGAATACGTCGAGCAAGCGTACTTGTTTCGCACATTGTGCGAACGAATCGCCGACGGTATTCCGATGCAGGATCTGCTGGTGCAGGTGCATCATGAGATGTTGGCGACCACCAAGCTGCCGATGGCGATCAGTTTTCTAGCGACGGAGCTCAAACACCGCGGAGTGATGGCTGTTGGGATGCAGCAGTTAAGTCACTATTTCTCGCCTTGGCAAGCGTTTCTTGTCGGCGAATCGGAATCGGATCGAGGCCGCTTCGACACCAACATGGCGTTTCGTATCCTTCAGGGCGAAGCGGAGTATCGAAGCACAAGTGAGAATGAGAATCCGCAGGGGATTTTTTTTTATCAGTTCGAAGCAATGTGCCGCAATCGATTGAATTACGATCGTGGGCTCAAAGCGATGTCCGAAGACGAGGGTTACAACGCCGATTGGCGTGAATGGATTCTAGTCGTCCGCCGACAATTGGGGCTCGTTGACCTTGCCGATCTCATATACGGACGCAGCGAAGCGTTCGTCGAATATCGTCGAAATCGACTGGGGAACGACTCGGCGCCGCTGGACTACGCTATCTTGTTTGGCGAAAAGGAAGGTCGCATTGCTTTTGCCAATCGCCGCAAAGATATTCTGTACCTTTTCGCAGCTATGCAACGGCATCTCGGCTATCCCGCAGTTCCGCGTCCCGTGGTCATCGTCAATCCAGTCGATCAAATCCCGCAATTGCATCGTCGACTAGAACGGCTCGAGTCTCGAATTCAGATCATGGAAGAGGAACGCCGTCAAGGAATCGACATCTCGAAATTCTATGGCCAACCTGGCTCGCCGTAACAACAAGCGCCGGAAGCGTTAGCAACGAATGCAAGCATCGCAATCGCCAATGATTTGTAACGAAAAAGCGATTCAGGCAGTCCTTCGCTTACGCTTCAGGCTCTTGCGGTTTCAGGCGCATTCAGCCCGCCCAATCCCTTTGTGACAAAGTGCTAGTCGATTCACCTCGTTTTTTCGGGATTGGCCTTTTGGCTCGGTTTTCCGCTAGAATGGAGATCGAAGGGGCAA
>JANPLJ010000105.1:0-3959 GCA_031426475.1 Pirellulaceae bacterium
GGGAAGAAGCTATTTCGCGAGCAACACACAACTCAAAGAATGGTCGCTGCGATCGTCATGACAGCCGGCGCGATATTGGTCTTGTTGAGTCGGTAGCTTAGCACGGCTGAAATCTCGCTGCGTTGATTGCGGACCAAATATGAATGATCCAACCTAGCAAGACAAACCATAGCAGAGTTCCTGCAACAAAGAAAACTGCGGCCGCGAGAAATCGCCCCTGAACCAGTTGGCCAAGTCCTGGGTAAAAGAAGCTCGCAAGCCCTGCGATGACGTTCGCCGTAGAGCCTTGGTGGGACATGAAACATTCTCCATTCATTTCCATTCACATACCTTTCTTGTCTTGCCATTCAGCGTTTGCGACATTCCCTGGCTTAATGACGGGATGGTTTCGCCATTCCAAACAAAGTTGAGATTCAAGAAAGTGTTCGTTGATTTGATGCAAATATTGAAATCGATCGTTTTTTTTGCGGCCCCCCCATTGGATAACCCCATTTCATAGCGAAACCTAATGTTGATGTACAATTAGGACAGTTCGATTTCACTTTTTTTCTCGTTCTGGCAAGGTAAACCTATTTTGGGAATGCAAATCACGCATCATGGCGGCCATCTTGGAGTCACAGGTTCGTGTCATCAGCTCCATCTGACCGATACGAGGTCGCTGTTGGTGGATTGCGGGCTTTTTCAGGGAGCCGACGCGCGAGGTCACGAAGAGATGGATATTGATTTCCCTTTGGACGGGATTCAAGCATTGATCGTCACCCACGTTCATATCGATCACATCGGGCGCATCCCATACCTTTTGCAAGCGGGTTTTCGAGGCCCCATCTATTGCTCGCGTCCGACGGCTCGCTTGATGCCGATCATGCTAGAAGACGCATTGCAGCTCAGCATTACTCGCAACAAGCGAGTCATCAAAGAATTTCTTGGCGATCTCAAGCAACGATTGCGGCCGCTTCCGTATGATCGCTGGGAAAAAATCGATGGCGGAGTAGAGATTCGTCTGAATCCGGCTGGCCACGTGCTTGGTTCGGCTATCGTCGAGATTGACTTCGCCAAAGAACGATTCGTTTTCAGTGGTGATATCGGCTCGCGATCCACGCCATTATTGAACGAACCGCGCAGCCCGGAACGTGCCGACATGTTGGTCTTGGAGAGCACATACGGCGATCGATTGCACGAAGGGCGAGAGGACCGAGTCGCACGACTGGAATCGATCCTGTGCCATACAATGGAAAATCGCGGCGTGACGATCATTCCAGCGTTTAGCTTGGGTAGAACCCAAGAATTGCTGTACGAAATGAACCGAATTTTGGAGGGTATCGAATTCAAAAAGACTTGTTCGTTGATCGACAACATCGAAGTGATCGTCGACTCGCCCATGGCTTTGAAGCTGACAGATGTATACCACGAAATGCAGGATTTTTGGAGCGACGAAGCCCAACGCATTTTGACGATCGATAGTCAACCGTTGATTTTTAAAAATCTCGTCGAAATCGATGATTCAGGGGAACACAAAGGCCTCGTCGAGCACTTATTGCGAACACGAAAACCCGCCATCGTGATTGCCGGTAGCGGGATGTGTACCGGAGGGCGAGTCATGAATTATTTGAAAGCCTTCCTCGGCAAGGAGACGACCGACATCTTGTTTGTTGGCTATCAAGGTGTCGGGACACTCGGTCGGCGAATCCAAGAAGCGACCGGTGGCTCTACTGTCAAAATCGACCATCAAGAAATTCCTGTCCGAGCCCGCGTTCATACCATTTCTGGCTATTCAGCCCACGCAGATCAATCCGACTTGTTGCGATTCGTTCAAGGAATGGCCCAGAAACCCAGTGAAATTCGCCTAGTTCATGGCGAGGATCAGGCCCGTGCGACTCTACGAGGTAAGCTCGAGGAATTGGGATATAACGTGAGTTGATTCTCGTTTATCCGCGGTTAACCGATTCGCTTGAAAATGGCGGTGATCAGCGGCAAGAATCCAATTCTCGCGGTTTTCCCACGTGACTTCGGGGGTTGAAGCGACTAGCTTGATTGTCCCGTTTCGGTACAACGGACGAGTTTTCTGGAATTAAAAGGTTTACGTAGTCCGCGTTTCACAGGATAATGGTAAGGCTCTCAAGACCGAGTCTTTTCGCAACGCTTCTTGGAAGGCATCCTCCCCTATATGTGTATTTCTTGGCAGGGCGACTGGGACATCTGGCTTAGATACTTGCATGTCGCGGTTTGCTTGTTCACTTTTAGCTATTCTCAGCTTAATGCTCAAGAACCGACGGTCACCACCACGATGGTCGTTGACGGTGCTGTGATCACAACTGCAACCCCAGCGGGCGGCCAGCCAGCTCCGAATCAGAAAGGGCCGCCAAGGAAACCCGCCAGCCCCAACGAGAAAGGTCCTCCAGGCGCCGAACCGAATAAAGAAGGAGGGGGAGAGCCTGAGAAGAAAAAGGAAGGCACCGCTGCCGAACCAGTCAAGCGACCATCCGAGCCACCTGATCCGCCGAATAAAAAAGAGCTCGACGTCAAACCCGACGATGCCGGGATGGTCCAATTTCAATTCCGGAACCAAGCCTGGCCGGATGTTCTCCGGTGGCTGGCCGAGACATCATCGATGTCGCTCGATTGGCAAGAATTGCCAGGTGACTATTTGAACTTAGCCACGCGACGTCCGTATTCGATCGAGGAGACCCGCGATCTCTTCAATCGTCACCTATTGGCTCGCGGCTATACGCTGCTCGAATTCGACGGCATTCTCCAAGTTGCCAAAACAGAGAATATCAATTCAGCCCTGGTTCCCAAAGTCGATCCGGCTGAACTTGCAACGTTACCACCCAATCGTTACGTCCGCGTTTCGATTTCGCTCGACTCCTTGATCGCCGAAGAAGTCATCGACGAATTCAAAATGTTGATCAGTACTAATGGAAAACTCATTCCATTGCAGTCGACTAACCGACTTGAAGCGATGGACGCAGCCGGGAATCTCAAAGAGCTCTATCGAATCGTTACGAGCGAGCAGTCGGAAGAAGCGAGATCGCGATTGGCACGCGAGTTTATCCTGAAGCATGTTCGAGCCAACGACGTGAAGTCGCAACTGGAATCATTCCTCGGCATCCAAAAGTCTGCAGCCGACTCCGGCGGTTCAACATCGAGCCGCCAAATGCAACAGATGCAAGAGCAAATGCAGCAACAGATGCAGCAGATGCAACGCGGCGGCGATCAAGGAAAAGGGGCAGCTGACAAGAGCAAGCAGCGGGCCAAGGAAGTCTACTTGGTTGCCAACCAGCGGCAGAATAGCGTGATCGTACATGCCCAGCCCGACAAAATGGCGATCGTAGAAGCTTTCATCAAACGCGTCGATGTCCCCAACGAGAATGCTCAAGATTTTTCAATGATGCAGTCTCGCATGCAAGTCTATCGACTAGCATCGATTAGCCCAAAACAACTTATGGCAGCACTCTTGTCGATGGATGCGCTTGAGCCTACGACGCAGCTCTCGGTCGATGAAGATAATAAAGCGTTGATTGCTCACGCTTCGCTCGCAGATCAATATGCGATCCAGAGAGTCATCGAAAGACTCGACGGATCGGCTCGAAACTTTGAGATGATGCAATTGCGTCGATTGCGAGCGGAAGAGGTTGCAGGGACGATCAAATTCTTGATGGGAACCGATAAAGAAAAGAAAGACGATAGTTCGAATTCGCGACGATACTATTCGTTCTACGACCCGTTCAATCAGGGCGGAGATGACAAGAAAAAGCAGGACGATGCTTTTCGTGTCGGAGCGAACGTTGCCGACAATCAGTTGCTGCTGTGGTGCAACGATAAAGAACGCAAGGAAGTTGTCAATTTGCTGGTTAAGCTTGGTGAAATGCCGCCAGAAGGTGCGAAACCAAGTCCGTTCCGAACGATCGATGCTTCACGCAGTCGAGATACGCTCGAGTATTTGCGGCAGCTTCAAGACA
>JANPLJ010000106.1:0-3614 GCA_031426475.1 Pirellulaceae bacterium
CGTTCGATCGTCCCGACGCGGGAGCGAGTTGTCCGAAGCGGGATCTCTCGACAACAGCCATCCAGGCGCTGCAGATGTTCAATAGTGAACTTTCGATGGAATGCAGCAAACAACTGCGTCAACGAATTCTTGGTGAAGGATCGAAGTTAGCTAATCGGACCAACGCGACAATCGAAGCAACGATGATAGAGCAAATCGATCGACTTTTTCTAACCACAGTCGCTCGGCGACCCAGCGTAAGCGAAGTAGAGACCTTGGCTTCCTTTATAACAAATGCTTCCTCGCAGCGAGACCAACAATGGCTTGCCGTATGCTTAGCCATCTTCAACACAAGCGAGTTTATTTACATTGAATGATCACGTGTGTAACAAGCCAATCATGCTCGCTTTGAATATAAGGACCTACGTAGCGGAACGGCGCAAGCCCAATGCAACTGACTTTGGTAAGCGGAACGGCGCGAGCCGTCCGGTGAACCTCGAGAAAACTCAGCGAAACCGGACGGCTTGCGCCGTTCCGCTATACGCAATTCCCAAATCTCCGAAAGTTCAACGATGAAAATTTACGTGCGGTCTTTGTTTTTATTTGTCGTCATGCTTGGCCTAGCGTTCGTGCTTCCGACAGTCGCTGAAGATCCGATTCGGCATTCCTTATTCATTGCCGGCCCGAACTTTACCGGAATCATCGATGAAGATGGCAAGGATCTATGGAACGCCCCCCGGCCTGCTGCCCGCGACGGATTTGTTCTCGAGAACGGGAATGTCTTGATTGCATGGAACGACGAAGTGAAGGAGTTTAATCGCGCTGATCAAGACAAGATCGTGTTCCACTATCGAAAATCGGCTAAGAACAAAGAGATAGGAACTGTTCAACGACTCGCCGGCGGAAATACTTTGGTCACGGAGCTCGGAGACGAACCCCGGCTCTTCGAAGTGACTCCGAATGGCGAAATCGCCGTCTCATTTTCATTGCAACCTGAAACCGACAACGCTCATATGCAAACTCGGATGGCACGAAAGCTTGCCAACGGAAATTATCTTGTTCCGCATCTCTTGGCATTCAAAGTCAAAGAGTACGATGCGACCGGGCGAGTGGTGAATTCACTAGCAACCGATCTTGAAGCACTCGGCGGCCGCCAAGCTGAGAACTGGCCCTTCACGGCGATCCGTTTAGAAAACGGCAACACACTTGTGAATCTTACGCACGGCAACAAGACCGTTGAATTCGACTCGACAGGGCACATTGTTTGGCAAGTCTCAAACGAGGACTTTCCCGACCTTCGACCCTTTTCCGATCCATGCGGCGGGCAGCGATTGTCCAACGGCAACACGGTCATCGCATCGTATGCCGCCAAAGCAGGAATCAAAATTTTCGAAGTCACTCGAGACAAGAAAATTGTATGGAAATACGCCGGTCCCTACCGAGCTCACGAAATTCAAGTTTTAACAACGAACGGCGAGAAGCTCATCGGTTCGCCTTTGAAGTAACGCCTAGCGTCCTAACAACTCTTGAATTTTCTCTTCTAAAGCCATCGCGTTCGAGTTTCCTGATCCGGTTCGAATCATTTGTACCTTGCCGTCTTTGTCAATCAGGACGGCTTGTGGAATTCCATAAACGCCGAATTCCGAGTTGTACTCGCTCCGCTCGGGCGTGACGAAGAATCCATGTCGCAATTTATGCTGGTCGCGGAATTTTTCAAGCATAGCCAGTTCGTCCTCGATCGCTACTTTCTCACCGCTAGGCGCTCGCACGGCTTTGTTGGCGTCATCATCCCACCGATAATTGAAGCGATTCGTTGAACCTAGAATGACCAATCCCTTATCGGCATACTTTTCGCTCCATTCAATCAAATGCGGAAACGTGGCGATGCATGGACCACACCATACGGCCCAAAAGTCGATCAAGACGACTTTGCCGCGAAGATCTTTCATCGTGACTGGATCGGCCGCCACAAAATGTTCGCCATCGATTTCTGGTGCCTGGCTTCCGATCAGCCGCTTATGCTTCAATGCAGAATCGAGCCTCGTCTTCAGGGAACTGATGCTGCGCTTGTAAGTTGCTAGTTTTTTGACTTGATCTTCGTCAAGACGATCTTCGAGCGAGTTCAAAGAAAGAGCAAGCTCGTTGAACAATGTTTCGGAACGCTCGACATCCTCGGCTGCGAAAGCTGAGATGGCTCCTGATTTAAAAGTAAGGTACGCTGGAAAATCCGATGCCGTGAAATCCTCGCGTTGGACCAAGGCTTCGGCAACTTCGTTTGCCTTGAGCAATACCGAGATCGACTCTTCTGGAAACCGGCTCCTTAATAGAGAAATATAGGTACTTGCCGACGTCAGGTATCCGACGATCGAAGTTTTCTTGTTGTCGTCAAGAGCCTTACTCGCAGTAGCGAGTGATTCATCGAGCAATTTCTTGGCTTCATCATAGCGATTCAGCAGAGTCAATTGTCTTATTCTGGAAGTATCCAAAGATCGTATCATCGACGCAGCATACGAGGCAGTACGAGGATTCAGGCTTGCAAGTTTCTCGATGGCTCGGTCGAAGAGCAGAAGTTTTTCGTCGCCGGTCAATTCTTTGTCTCTGAGTATTAATTCATTGACCGAAATCGAAAGACAGTTGGCCTCGGTAAAGCTGAGTTTCTCGGCGTTGATTGATTGTTCAAAGATTCTTTTGTATTGCGGGATCGCGACTTCGGCTTTTGCTGATCGCAATCCCATCATCAACGATCGATCAAACTCGGCAAGTTGGGGATCGTTCGGATTGGCTGCGCGGAACGATTCGATTCGTTCGATTGCACGTTCGTGCTCGCGTTGACTAAGCATTTTGGACAGAGAATTCACCGTCAGCGAATCGTTGGTTACGTCCGCTTGGGCTTTCTCAGTAGCACTTTCATCGGTCTTCGAAGAGACCTCTTCGAACGCCCAGGCTGAATTCCCAGATACGGTACTTATCGCAATCGCAATTGTCCCAATCAAGAATTTGATTCGAACGGTTGTTGTCAACGAATGTTGATTTTCCGGACAGGCAAAACACGCCGGAACATGGCTAAGTTTCATGGTACGATTTCCGTTGGGAGGTAGAATGAGTTGGTTAACCTAGACGCACAACGAATAAGTTAACCGTTCTTGTAGAAAAGATCAAAGATTTGACACTTCTCTCTGATCGCCGGCATCTGGTTCCCAGGCTCTGCCCTCATCGTTATACACATTTTTTTGGGTATGCGGGGAACCTGGGAAAGCAGCGCAAGTGTTTGATCGTGAGCTAGCGAATGATCGGGAATTGCGCAAGTCTCATTGGTATGGGTGCTTTGCGGTGGGTTCATTAAGTTGTACGCGATATCACTCGATCGGAAGAGTGAGTGGAAATAGAACTTTGTCAATGGAATGACACTATGCAAACTTGGGTAGAAGAGGAATTGGAAACTGCGGACATTGGGGACGAACGCTTGAACAGCCGTTATTGCATTATCTTGGATCAGCTTAGCAAGAAGCCCTCCGTGAGCATCCCGGCGGCGTGTGGTGGCTGGAGTGATACACAGTCGGCTTATCGATTCTTCAACAACGCACGAGTCAATGGTGATGAGTTACTGAATCCGCATCGAGATGCAACTTTGAAGC
>JANPLJ010000107.1:0-6684 GCA_031426475.1 Pirellulaceae bacterium
CAAGCCAGCGCTTCCTCCAAAGTTTTACAACTTCGGCTACGATGGGCCATCGTGTTTCGAGTTATACTCGGCGTTCGCGCAGTCGAACCGACTTGCCGCTGCGATCGCGTAGGAAGTAAAGCTTGGCGCGCCGTACGACGCTCTTGCGCTTGACTTCGATTTTCTCGATTCGCGGAGAGTTGACTGGGAACTTTCGTTCCACACCTTCGCCGCCAACGATTCGACGGACGACGAACATTTCGCGAGTTCCGCTGCCGCTGCGAGCGATTACGACACCCGAGAAAATTTGAATCCGTTCCTTGGTGCCTTCGAGAATCTTGGTATGGACATCGACGGTGTCACCCACATCAAAGGGTGTTACTTTGCGAAGAGACGACTCTTCTACCAGCTTGAGAATTTGTTGACTCATGATTGAACCGCTAAGCCGCTTTAGGCTCGCCACTTATAAAACTAAAATTGAAATCTAACCTTTTGAAACTCGACCGCTCGCATCCGTCGCGATTAGCCAAGCACCGCTGAAACTCGAAAACATTCTTCATCTGCGTCGGGTGCATTCGCGAGAGCTTTCTCGCGAGGCAAAGACGATTTTATTTCGTCCTGCTGGAGGACATTCTGCAATTCGATCGCGTGAACCATCGGTTCGACGCCTTCCGTATCCACTTCACTCAATTGATCGACTAAATCGACGATTTTCCCCAATTGCTGGGTCATCTCGTCCAATTCGGATTCTGTTAGCGATAACCTCGCAAGATAGGCAATTTTTGCTACTTGCTGTCGGTCAAGCGACATAAACGAAGCCCTTCAAGAACTGCGGTCAAACTGCCAGTATCCAACCTACGCCGACTTAGCGACCTTGAGATCGAACGGCTTTTGACGGACAGCTTTGCGAATTCGACCACTACGAATGCATTGGACGCAGCATCGAATCGTCTTGACTTCGCCGCTCGGCAAGCTGGCCTTGATCGTCTGCAAATTCGGCATGAACCGACGCTTGGTAATACCGGTAACTTTTGTACCGACACCGCCCAAGTACTTCGCCTTGCCGCGTGTCTCAACAGCATTGCCGACGATTGGGCCTTTACCGCAAACTTCACAAACCTTTGCCATAATTCACCTTACGATCGTTCCGACCGACCATTTTTGGGTTCGACGGACGACCTTTCAAGCCATATTTTTTCATAAACGAGCCCCGAAGTATATCGAGCGATCAACAGAAAGCAACGTCAAAACCAAGTTTCAGAATGACTTCTGTAGCGGAACGGCGCGAGCCGTCCGGTTCTTCGAACGCTTGAAGAACCTGACGGCTCACGCCTTTCGGCTATGCGAACCATCCCAAGTCCGGGGCTCAATGCGTCATGGCGTAGGTCACGATGTTAATGCCGAGCGGATAGGCTTTTTTTACCGAAAATTCCTCGAAATACCATTTGTCCTCGCCCTCGCGCTCCCATCCGTCACCGAGATCGGTGTTGTGGCAAATAAAGACCATGATTCGTCCTTGGTCATCGTAGATTGCCCGATACGACGGGATGCTCGTATCCGATTCTTGCCTGTATTCCCAGGTCACGCCCGAGCTTCGGCCTTGCAGGGCTCGATCTTTGGCCGGGAGTTGCGGTTTTTCTTTGAGATCGTAGACACAGTGAAAGATTTCGTGTTCGAGCGGGACTTCCTGTGGTTCACGATCCGGAAAAACCCGCATGATTTCCTGGCGAAAATTCTGGTACTCGTACTCACCCCAAAAATCATCGACCATCAAGAAGCCACCGTTCAAGCAGTACCGTCGCAACGCTTTGACTTCTTCCGGGCTAAATGAAAGTGCCCCGGGCTCGATGATGTAGATAAAGGGATAGTCAAACAGTCGAGCATCTGTCAGTTCTAGTATGATGGGATCAGGATTCACTTTCAGCGATGTCAGTTGCTGCAGGCGAAGCGAAAAATTGAGATCGGCATCACGAAAGTCCGTGTCCCAGCCACCTCCTCCTCGACGATAGCCATATGAATGCGAATCGTATCGTATCCGGACGAACGTAAACGAGTCATGAATAAAGCGAGATTCGGATTCCCAAGTTGGCACACCCCCTCGATCCGTTTCGTCGACGTAGCGAGAACGATAGCGTTGGGCAAACGCGAACGGGTTCAAAGCGATCAGCCCCAAAAGTATTGGAAAGAAGCCGGCTACTAGGGCGACGGCGAATTTACGTAGCGACATATTATTTCTTCTTCGGCGTTTTCGTCTTCGTCTTCGGAGGAGCAGTGATTTGTAAGAGCGTCGACAAGGCTTCACGATAGCGAGGGCTCTCTTCCAACGCTTGCAAAACGTGCCGTTTGGCTTCCTCTTTTTTGTCGACGGCCAACAACAGTTTTGCTAACCGATAATGAACAACCGTCGCGTCAATCGGTTCGAGAGCCATTATTGCATCAAGCGAATCGATCGCTTCCGAAGGCCTTCCAAGGAATTCGGCAGCGGCTGCCCGATCTTCATGCACACTGCTTCGAGTCGGGTCGATCTCCAATATTCGATCGCACCATTCCAGCACCGCTTTCTGATTGGAATTTTGAAGGTCGACCTGAATCAACCGCAAGAGAACGTCGAGGCAGTCTGAGCTTCGCTGTTCGATGGCCACCAAAGCTTGGCGTTCGTCGTCCGTTTGCTCCAATTTGCGGTAAATTGCGGCCGCGAGCGCGCGACCGCTTTTCTCCGAAGCGTCATCCGGAAACGCTTCGATCAGCTTTTTAGCAATCGGTAAAGCGCTCGTCCATTGTCTTTCCTCGATCAATGCCTGGCACAATCCCAACATTCCCCAGTAGGATTTCGGATTCGAATCCAACCAAGCTTGCCATTCCTGGGTACTGGATGGAAATGGCTCTTCGAGTCTTGCGAAATCCGCATTCGCTCCAAGCGAATTCGCTTTAGCAATAGCATGCTCTGCAAATTCGGCGTCGAGCGCCTCGATACCACCGGTCTCACGACCAAGGGCTTCTTGGATCGATATGCCTACCGAAAGGTCGTTTAGAACGCGCTGCAACGATTTGATCCCGTACTTTTCAATCCAATACTCGACGACCATCGAGGATTCGAAGTAAGCAAATTGCAGATGCATCGACGACTTAGGTCGGAGGAAAGCACCGCTGAGCTGGCTGACCGGGACTAAGTCTTCACCGAGAATCATTTCGCGATAGTCGAGGGACATCGATTGGCCCCAACGAGGATCTCGCTGCCGTTCTTCGTAGACGGAAATGCCTTCCGAAAGCCATCGCGGCATCCGATTCTTGGTCTTTTGCAAGGTCACGACGTGACAATACTCATGCCACAGCACGGCTTTCCAGTTGGATGCCGTATCGAGTGCGGACGGAGAATTCGCCGTGATCAATCGCCCAAAGCAAACCCCCAAAAAACCAGCTCCTCCGGGCATTCCGAACGTACGAATCGCAAAATCGCTTTGCTTGGGAAATATTTCGACGTAAACCGGCTCTTCGAGTTTCATGTCGTACTTCCGAGTAAGCACCTCGCGAGCTTCGCTCAATAAACGAACTATCGAGTTGCCAAATATTTTTGCTTCGATGGCATCCATTCGAATGATCAAGCCCGGTGCTTCCAAAGTCGCAAACTTGTCGATTCGAGCATGCAGTTTCTTGAGATTGAAGATGGGAACGTTGTAAGGGTCGGCCTTGCGAACTTCGTCGACTAATCGCCACCCCTCCTCCCCTTCCCCAAGCCGCAAAAGATCCTGTGCAAGTTGTGAACGAGCTGGCACGTAGTCATTTTTAATGAACAACGCGCGTCGCTGATACTCAACGGATTCTGCGAAACGATAATGGCTAGCCAATTGCTTGCCAATCATATAGTCGACTTCTGGATTCAAAGGCCACGACTTGAGCGCCAGGCGACGCATTTCACCTTCCGCTTCATACCGACCTTGCAGGTGGGCTATGGCAGCGCGGAGCGCCCAGAGTTCCGGCAGTCGCGGGTTCACCGCTTCCACCTTGCGAAGCAGTTTTTCGGCCTCGCTATAGCGTTCCGCATCGATCTTCGATTCCGCCAGCCAAAGCAAGCTAGGGAAGTGATTCGTATTCAGTGTGATCGCCTGCTGGATGAACTCGGAAGCTTTTGCAGAATCGGAGTTGCTGAAAGCCCGAGCCATCAAGTAATGGATTTCGGGGTCCTTCTCATCTAGTTCAAGCGCCTTACGCAATAAAACCATCGCAACTTGATCATCCGTTTTGCTGATTGCTAAGCGAGCCGAGGCAACATGCGCTTCGACTAGCTTGGGGTCCTCCTTGATCGCCTTGTCGTAGCAAAGTTCAAGCACTTGCTTGGGATCCTCGCCTCGCGCGAGAAAGAAATCGCCGAGTGCAATCAGTTCGGTTTTGGAATTGAACCGCCATGGAACGCGTTGAACCAACTCCGGAATCTCATCCAACTGCGCCGCGGCTTTTTTCTGGTTGTTGGTCATGCGATATGCTTGTGCGCCCAACATCCGCAATCGAATGCTAGTCGAAAAGCGCTCGAGGTTCGCTTCGTAGACTTGGACTGCTTCTTCATACTTGCCGGTCGTGATGTAAGCGGCGACCAACGTGCGCGGCCAACCTTCGTTCCAGACGGTACGATCGACTTCGGCCTTCGCCATCTCGATGCATTCGGCGTACTGGCCAGCACGCAACAGATTCTCGGCTTCCTTCAAATCTGCGGCTGTTGCCGGTCCCCCAAGAATCAAGCATACGCCGAGAAACGCGAGGCTTCGCGACCGATGTCGATGGTCGCCAGCAGGACTTCGTACCGAATTCAAGTTGCTATTCAAACTGCGGCCTCGTAATCTGCTTCGGATATTCGCTTGCAATCCTCTACAATATCCTAACCGATCCAATCCAGGCTGCGTTACGTTATCCAGCTTGGACTTTAAAAATCTGCTCATAAGGCTTCGACGCGTAAGCATACGTCCCCGAATCCACTTATCGCGAGTCGGAACCGCTTGAAATCGTGGACCATCCAGTTTACCCTCATGAGACCTATGGAGAAATGGATACGATGATTTGTCAAATGATTCGAAAGGCGACGGTGTGTTTGCCGTTCGCCGCCAGTCGGACGTGCGCGATTTCAATTGGAATTGGATTTGGCGCTAGCGTCGGTATCGCGTTCGCCGACAACCCACGCGACCCATTGCCGGTTGCGGATTCGGCAGCTTCGTCGGAAGCCGAGATGAAAACGTACAAGGAGCTGGTCGAACATACCGAAGCCAAAATCGAAATGGTTCCGATCCCGGGCGGCAAATTCACGATGGGCAGCCCGGAAAGCGAAGCGGGCCGCAAAGATGATGAAGGGCCTCAGCATGAGGTTGCGATATCACCGTTTTGGATGAGTAAGTTTGAAATCACTTGGGATGTCTACGATGTTTGGGCATCGGATCTCGACCTCTTCATCCGCGAACAAACTAAGGCAAAACCGAACAAGCGAGACGAATTGGCGGATGTTTTTCAAGTAAGCCAACCGACTAAGCCGTATATGGACATGAGTTTTGGGATGGGGATGCGCGGCTATCCGGCAATCTGTATGACGCAACATGCTGCCCGGACATTTTGCAAATGGCTTTCCGCAAAGACAGGTCGATATTATCGGTTGCCGACCGAAGCCGAGTGGGAGTATGCGTGCCGAGCGGGGACGAAGACGGCTTACTATTTTGGCGATGATCCGTCCGAGCTGGAAGAACATGCTTGGTTCTTGTCCAATACGGAAGACAAATACGCGAAAGTTGGTTTGAAAAAGCCGAACCCATTTGGACTTCACGACATGCATGGCAACGCTGCTGAGTGGGTCCTCGATCAACACACGCCCGATGGCTACACGGCGACAGGCAGTGACCTTTCCAAAGACCCGTTGGTTATTCCGCAAACGCTCTACCCTCGTGTTGTCCGAGGCGGTGGTTGGAACCAGGAGGCCGAAGCGCTCCGAAGCGCATCGCGAGAGGGATCGAACGAAGACTGGATTTCACAGGATCCACAGATACCTGTCAGCATCTGGTATCTTACCGATGCCCTGCACGTCGGAATTCGCTTGGTGAGGCCCTTGGTGGAACCAAGCGAGGAAGAAAAGACTAGCAAATGGGAAGCATCGCTTCCCGTGATGAAAGAACGAGCTGTGCCGCTGGATCCCAATCGCTGAGGACGTATCCGAATTCGTCAGAATTCGGACGAAGCTCGAAAATGAGTCTGTCCACGTCGATTCGTCCGAAGTCTGACGACTTCGGCTACGATCGCAGACCCCAACTGGAAGACTTGGCGAAGCACTTGCGCCGAGTTCGCATTACTTTGCAGGTCGAACGGGTAACGCTATGACGCCTCGTACGACGGACTCCCTCGTCGCCGGGTCGACTTCCGTTTCACCGATGATCAAGAACCCGAGTTCTTTGCTGGGCTCGCCTTCGAATCCGAGGCTATGTGAGACCACGATGGGACGCCCCTCAAACGACGGTTGAAACCTTACTTTCACCAGCCACTTGTCTTCCGTAGTGCCTTTTTCGACATCGCCTATTTTGACTAAATCGATACTTACTTGATGATCCTTGTATTCGACTCGCTCGCTTGGAAATAGCTCGGCCGAATCGCCTGAAATGATGAGCTTTTTGATGGCTTCCATGGCACCTGCAGTGGACATCGCTATCGAGCATATTTCATTGCATTTCGCTTGCCATT
>JANPLJ010000108.1:0-3030 GCA_031426475.1 Pirellulaceae bacterium
GCTTTGCCGCCGATGGCGGCAACGCCACGCGAAAATGGGGAGATGAAGAATGCCAGTTCTGGTTTCCAAATGTGGCTACCACCCGCACAAGGCGGGTGGCATGCGGTGCTTATTTGGCACGCGAATCTCGGGCTATATCTACTGGCTGACGAGCCAAGCATGGAGAAGCAAGACCTCTTCGTCGTAGGCGACGATGCCAGATACAACATTGATCATATTCCCGGCATTGTCATGACAACCCAGGGAGTGTGCTCGCGTGGTGTGCACCGCAAGAGATTGGAAGACCGCAGAGAATATGATTATCTGGCGAATGCAGCTCCCGACCTTGAATAATCTAGGCTAGCGACTCAGGCCCGAGTAATGAATATTACGGTACACTACAAATTGTCGTTTTCCCAAAATACACAACCTTACTGCAAGAACACTTTATGAAAAATCACATCATCTTGCTCCTGTTCACGATACTTACCGCACCACTGGCTTCGCTTCCTGCCGCTGAGTCTGCGAAGCCGCAAGCCAAGCCCAATGTCCTGTTCATTATTGCGGACGATGCGTCTCGTCATCTCGGCGAAGCGTATGGATGCAATTGGGTAAAGACGCCGAACATCGATCGACTGGCGAAACGAGGTTTGGTCTTTGACAACGCCTATACACCGACTTCGAAGTGCGCACCGTCGCGTGCCGCCATCCTTACCGGCCGCAACCCTTGGCAACTCGAAGAAGCAGCGAATCATCAGCCCTATTTTCCGGCGAAGTTCATGGCGTTCAGCGAAGCGCTCGCCAAGGCCGGCATTCAAACTGGTGCCGCGGGGAAGACCTGGGGCCCGGGCGAAGCGAAGTTGGCCGACGGCAATCCACGCGACTTCGCACTTGGCGGCGGTGGTGGAAAAGACGAGCATAGCCCGGGCGCTGGGCTCAGTGCGTTTCTGAAAAAGCGTGCACCGGGAACGCCGTTTTTCTACTGGTTCGGCAGCCACGATCCGCACCGCTCGTACAAGCTCGACTCTGGCATCGCGGCGGGCAAGAAACCTTCCGACATCGATCGAGTTCCCGCGTACTGGCCCGACAACGATCTCATTCGGCGCGATATGCTCGATTATGCGATTGAGGTGGAAGCGTACGACGCACAGGTCGGCTCGTTGCTCGATGCGCTCGAAGCCAGTGGCGAGGCAATGAACACGTTGATCATCGTCACCTCGGATCACGGAATGCCGTTTCCTCGCGTGAAGGGTCACACCTACGACGACGCACATCACATCCCATTCGTCGCGAGCTGGCCCGCGGGGATCGCGAAACCAGGCCGCCACGTTACCGACTTCATCAGCTTCATCGACCTCGCGCCGACGTTCCTGGAATTGTTCGGAGTGGACGGCACCGCACAAGGCATGTCGCCCATCACTGGTCGCAGCTTCACCGACTTGCTCCGCAACGACGCAAAGGGTGAGCGTTCCATGGTCATCATTGGTCGCGAACGCAATGACGTGCTCGCTCGGCCCGGTTCGCCGGCTGGCCTCGGCTATCCAGCGCGCGCTATTCGCAGCGGTAATATGTTTTACGTTCATAACTTCGCGTCCGACCGCTGGCCTTGCGGCAACCCCGAAATCGGTTTCACAGATACCGATGCCAGTCCAAGCAAGACTCTCGCGACCGAGAGCGGCGAGAAGGATCCATTCTGGCAGCACGCCTTCGGCAAGCGACCTGCCGAACAGTTGTTCGACCTCGCTAACGATCCCGATTGCGTCGTGAACCTCGCCGCCAATCCCGCCTTCGCGACAAAACTTGTTGTCCTGCGCGAGACGCTGATGAGTGAGCTTAAGAAGCAAAACGACCCACGAGCCCTCGGGCAGGGCGATGTCTTCGATCAGTACCTATCCCCGCGAGCCAAGACCGCCGATTCCACTTCCGAGAAAAAAAAGAACAAGAAAGCGAAGCAATGAAACGCATCCTTTGGAAGTCGGCGTAGCCACCGTCGCCAAGACAGTGGAAGAAGTGCCTTCGACTATCGATTTTACGAGGAGTTAGAAGCGTCGAGCGTCCACGCTCTTGGCGAGCGTGGCTACGAGAGCTGGCGAGAAGTGTCTTTCTTTTGTTTCTTTTTTATAGGCTTCTTCAGAAGCGGAACTGATTCGACTGTCATGACAACGTCACGACGTAATTTCCTTCACTTTTCCAGTGCCTCACTCGCAGCCGGCACAATAGACTCGACAATAGGCTCGCCTGTTTTCGCCGCCGATAGAGACCGGGCCGATGTCTGCATCTATTGCGCAACTGCAAGTGGCATCGCAGCTGCGCTTGGCGCGTCGGACGCGGGGGCGAAGGTAGTCGTCGTCGAACCCACACGCTGGCTCGGGGGCATGAGCGGCGGCGGTTTGAATGCGATAGACTGGGGTAACAAGCGCACCGTCGGCAAGATGGCCTTGAAGCTGCTCATCGAGAACGACGACGTGGCGATGCGAGAGCTCTACAAACGCGAACTCGCGCAACGAGGCATTCCGGTGATTTACGAGCATCGGCTCGCGAGTGTGACGAAGGAAGGTACGCGAATCCTGAGCATCACGCTCGATCACGCACCGCCAGACGAGCTTGGCTGTCCTATCGAGAAGCCTTTCTCCGTGAATGCGAAGACAATCGCGGCGGGGGTATTTATCGACTGTGCATACGAAGGCGATCTGATGGCCAAGGCGGGCGCGAGCTACACGTGGGGCCGTGAGTCTCGAGATGAATACGATGAATCGCTCGGCGGGAAGGAGCGTCTTAAAGCAAAACTCGGCGAAAAATGATTGCTACTTCAGGAAAACATCGCAGTCTGAATGGTCCATTTCCTAGAAATGGCTATAGAATCTGTTGAGCATTTGTTCGACGGTACTAAATCTAGGTTGTTGACTCCACTAAGCCTGTTTGAGTGGTGAAGTACAATCGGGAGGGCGACGCCACCGCTCTAAACATCTTTGACCACCGGAAAACCACGAAAAACACAGGGAAATTGACGAGGTTTTTAGTGAGGTCCGTTTTGAGTCGCTTGGATCAAGA
>JANPLJ010000109.1:0-3216 GCA_031426475.1 Pirellulaceae bacterium
GGGCAAAATCGTCTTCCATACGACTGGCACATGCAACAAGTGTCATAAAGTCCAAGGAGAAGGCAAAGAAGTCGGACCGGATCTCTCGGAGATTGGATCGAAGTTGACTCGAGAAGACATGTACGTCGCGATTCTCAATCCGAGCGCCGGCGTCAGCCATAACTATGAGACGTATTCGTTGTTGACCTCGGATGGCGCCGTATTGACAGGAATGCTTGTCAATCAAACCGATAAATCGGTCACGATTCGCAATGCCGAAGCGATCGAGCAGACAGTCCCAACGGAAGACATCGAAAGTTTGAAGAAGCAAGCAACTTCACTCATGCCAGCCGATCTACAAAAGAACATGAGCGTTCGCAATCTTGTTGATCTCGTCGACTACCTCGTATTACTTCGCAAACCCGATGAAAATGGTTTCAACACGCTCACCGATCGAAAAATGGGCAAGAAGAAAGCGACCAACGACAAACCCAAAGTAACGACTGCTGGCCGCGAGCCTGATCAAGCGATTGCTGGGCTTGAGATCGCGGCGGGAATCGAACTCGAACTGTTCTCTTCCGAACCTCAAATGTTTAGTCCGACCAATATCGATATCGATCACTTGGGACGCATTTGGGTCTGCGAAGCGGTGAACTATCGCCACTTCCGAAATCCAAACAACGCGGAACGATCCGAAGGTGACCGGATCCTCGTTTTGGAGGACACGAACAGCGATGGCAAGGCCGATAAGTCGACGGTCTTTTATCAAGGCACCGATATCGATTCACCTCACGGAATCTGCGTCTTAGGACAAGAGGTTATTGTTTCGGCTGGCGAAAACGTTTTTGTATTTACCGATCGTGACGGAGACCTCAAATCCGACAGCAAGCGTTTGCTGTTCACTGGCATCTCGGGAACTCAACACGATCACGGCATTCATTCCTTTACAGTCGGTCCAGATGGCAAGCTGTATTTCAACTTTGGAAATGAAGGGAAGCAAATCCGAAGCGCCGACGGCAAGACTATTATCGACATGGCTGGCAACGTCGTCGACGACAGCCGGAAGCCCTACCAACAAGGGATGGTTTTTCGCTGCAACTTGGATGGTAGCCAGTTCGAAACGCTCGGCTGGAACTTCCGCAACAATTGGGAGCTATGCGTTGACTCGTTTGGGACGATTTGGCAATCAGACAATGACGACGACGGAAATCGCGGAACGAGGATCAACTATGTCATGGAATATGGCAACTTTGGATATCGCGACGAAGTAACCGGCGCAACATGGCAAACCGATCGCGTCGGCATCGAAACAGAGATTCCGTTAAGGCACTGGCATCTCAACGATCCTGGCGTGGTACCAAATCTATTGCAAACCGGCGCAGGTTCTCCGACGGGAATTGCCTTCTATGAAGGGACCTTGCTTCCCAAACAGTTTCAGAACCAGATCATCCACTGCGACCCCGGTCCCAATGTTGTTCGTGCCTATCCCGTTGAAAAGGATCGGGCTGGCTATCGAGCGACGATGATGAATCTCGTTCAAGGTGTCGAAGACCAATGGTTTCGACCAGTCGATGTTTGTACGGCCCCCGACGGTTCGCTTTTCATTGCCGACTGGTACGATCCAGGTGTCGGTGGTCATCGCATGGGCGACTCGACGCGAGGCCGAATCTTCCGAGCTATCCCCCAAGGTCATCAAGGATACCACGTGCCTAAGTTTGATTTTGAAACGGGAGATGGATCTGTTGCGGCTCTTCGAAGCCCGAACGTCGCAACGCGTTTTCTTGCTCAGCAAGCAATTACAAAATTAGGTAAGAACGCCGAACCTGCGTTGAAGAAACTTGCCGCCAAGAATCAACCATTCCCAATGCGAGCCCGAGCACTTTGGCAACTAGCACGGCTTCCGAACGGAGGACCGTCGACTGTCGACCTGGCAATTGTGGACGAAACGGCTGAAATTCGAATCGTCGGAATTCGAATGGCCCGGGAACTAGGAATCGACGTAATTCCGATAGTCGAGACACTCGTTAACGACCCGGCACCGGAAGTGCGACGCGAGCTAGCGATTGCATTGCGACACAATCAGTCGTTGGAAACACCATCGCTCTGGGCGGCACTCGCAATCCAACACGACGGTAGCGATCGATGGTACTTGGAAGCCTTAGGAATCGGTGCCGACAAACAATGGGATGCTTGCTTCGATGCATGGCTACAACGCGTAGGCGACAAGTGGAACACACCTTCAGGACGCGATATTGTTTGGCGATGCCGTTCACCGAAGGCCTGTGAATATCTCGCCAAGATCATTCTCACCATCTCGGATCCAGTTCAACAGTATCGTTACTTTCGAGCGTTTGACTTTCACGACCCAAAATCGAACCAATCGGCTCTTGAATTGTTGCTTGCGGCCAACGCGAACTAGTGCTCCATCGTTTGAGTTTACAATCGTAGCCAAAGTCGTCAGACTTTGGATGAAGCGACTTGAACTTCGCGTTTCGAGCTTCATCCGAATTCTTACGAATCCGGCTACCCCCATCACTTCGAGTTGGATGAAGCACTATCATCCAATTCAGAATTGATAAACAATCACATAGCGGAGGAGGTAACACGTTGCTTTCGATTTGGTCCGTCGACTTTTGGCAATTACTGGCCAACATCGTCACCGTGTTTGGCTTGCCGCTAGCAATCTACACTTTCATTCTTGAACAGCGTAAGGAGCGGGATAACGAAGACGAAGAAGTCTATCAACTTCTCTCGGACGCCTACATTGATTTCTTAAAGCTTGTGCTGGCGCATCCTGAACTCAAGTTGCGTACACAGGCACCAACGCTGAATTTGAACGACGAGCAACGCGAGCAATCCCAGGTTCTCTTCGAGATCTTAATTTCGCTCTTCGAACGAGCCTATTTGACAGCTTATTCGGAAAATATGACGCCCCAACAAAAACGTCGCTGGCATTCATGGGACGACTTCATGCGTGAATGGTGCCGGCGAGTCGACTTCCACACGGCTTTGCCTGGGCTCTTGCACGGCGAAGATGTCGACTTCGCGAACTATATTCGTCAGATTGCGGCTGAGGAGGGAGTGAGAGGATGACTTCTAGCCCTTTGCCCCTAGTGCATTGTCAATTGGATAACCGAGGATGCTGTTGTCCTCCGACAACAAGAGCCGGAAGCGTTAGCGACGAGTTAGCAACGAATGCAAGCATCGCAATCGCCAATGATTTGTGACGAAAACGCG
>JANPLJ010000110.1:0-1851 GCA_031426475.1 Pirellulaceae bacterium
AAAACAAAAAGCCACCGCCATTGAATAACGATGGTCAGCCGGGACGATGGTCAGCGAACGGAGTAGCTGACCCACGTATTCCTCTGGATTGGCAAGGATACAAGTAAAGAGGGATAATGATATTTCTAATTTCGGCCGATGGAGTAGAATACAGATCCCGCCTACAAGGAACATAGAATGGCTTTCCACTTCCCTCGCCGCCGATTTCTCCGAAATTCTCTCGCAGGAACGCTTGCGATCCCTGCTTTACCTTCTTTAACGTCCCTAGCTGACCGCGAGAATCGCGATGCGTCGAGTGGGCGTCAATCCTCGCAGGACAAACCTCGTCGTCGCTTCGTCGCGGTCGGGAATCTACTCGGTTTCCAGCGTTCTCAGCTGTTCCCCGAGACGGTCGGTAAGGAATTCGAATTAACCAAGCTGCTGGAACCCTTGGCTGCTAATCGCGATCGCATCACCGTCTATCGTGGCATGGATCACGGCCTCAAAGGAGGGCACTTTGCCGTTCATACTTTCTTGTCGGGCGTACTGCATCACGAGTCGAAAAACCGACCGGACGGGAACGTGACGGTAGATCAGTTTATTGCCGATGCAATCGGTGATCAGACGCGTTTCGCTTCGTTGACGGTCGGTTCCGAAGGAGGCATTCACGGCGGATGCCAGCTTTCTTGGACACGTTCCGGAGTCCGCGTTCCGCCGATTACCGGACCGGCGGCCTTATTTGAAAAGCTGTTTGTCGGCGAGTCACCTCAATCGATGGATCGTTATAACGCCGCCAATCGTTTGCAGGCATCGATACTCGATGAGATGGTCGATGACGTTCGCTCATTGTCGCGTCGCGCGAACGAAGAAGACCGATCGATGCTCGATGAGTATCTAACATCGGTTCGCGATGTGGAGAAGCGACTTCAAGCTCGTGTTCAGTGGGCCAATAAGGCCAAACCCGAAGCCTCAATAGATCGTCCCAGCGATCGCAATACGGCCCAGGACTTACCCATTCTTTACGAATTGATGGCCTTGGCCCTGCAGACCGATTCGACTCGTGTTGCAACCCTTGAAATCGGCGGTAGTTTCTTGCCCCATGATTTGGGAATCGACAAGTCGTATCATGGCTTGTCGCACCACGGCAATGATCCGGAAGCGATCGACCACTTGATCGCCTTGGAAAGATATCAGCTCGAACATTTCGATAAGTTCCTAACGCGTCTAGCAAGTATGAACGATGGCGAACACAACTTGTTGGAATCAACAGCGGTTCTTTTCGGCAGCGGCATAGGCGATGCCAACTCCCACAAGAACGACGATTTGCCGATCATCTTGGCTGGTGCGGGCTATGGCACTGGTGAGTACAAGCGACTGGACCCGCGCCGTCACAAAATCCCTTTATGCAATTTGTTCCTGGATATTGTGCAGAGGACCGGTATCGAAGCCGATGCGTTCGGAACCAGCACCGGTACATTCTCGTGAGCCGTCATGCATAGTTTCGTCCTGCTTATCCTACATTGGTTTTCACGCGTTAGCCTACCGTTCTTGATCCTCGCGTGGTGCGGGCTTCCGGTTCAGTCCGAGGAAACGTCGGCACGAATCTCCGGGTCGAAAACCAAGTCGATCCAAGGCTTTCTCAAGAAGTACTGTATCGAATGTCATAGCAAAGTCTCGGCGGAGGGACAGCGCGAGTTCGAATCGTTCTCCATCCCGTTCACGACCGTACAGCAGTTGATTTCGGCCGATGAGATTATCGATCAAGTAACACTCGGGCAAATGCCTCCTGCCGATGCCAAACGTCCGAGTGATAAAAAGCGTTTGGAGATCGTCGAAGTACTACGACAATCGCTGCAGGAAGCTCGCGATCGT
>JANPLJ010000111.1:0-2854 GCA_031426475.1 Pirellulaceae bacterium
GCTCCGTGGCATTGCTTCCCGCTTTGATTCACCGAATCCCACTATCAGCCTTGGCCGCGATGTTGGTCTTTACGGGATTCAGGCTCGCATCGCCTAACGAGTTTTTGAGTGTCTATCGCGTTGGCAAAGAACAGTTGATCATCTTTGTGACGACCATCGTGGCCGTCCTTGCAACCGACCTATTGATCGGAATCGGCATTGGGATTGCTACAAAACTAGTGATCCATGTATTCAACGGTGTAACCATTCGCTCACTGCTATTTCCATACTTGTCCATCGAAGAGGACGTCGATGGAAACATTACAATTCATGCCAAAGAGTCTGCAGTATTCTGCAACTGGATTGCATTTCGTCGACAGGTTGTGACGGCGAGTTTGGCAAATGGTCGAGGCGTAACGATCGACATGTCCGGAACACACCTTGTCGATCACAGCGTTATGGAGAAGCTACATGAGATGGAGGACGAATTTCATCGCGCCGGCCTCGGATTCCAAGTCATCGGCTTGGAGAATCACGCGAGCAATTCAAGTCATCCGTTTGCAGCTCGCAAACGCATCAATGCGTCTATGAAAATATTACCTCCCTATACGGACGAGTTATCCTCTTACCCCGCTTGCGATGGGACTTAGCCCCCTTCGAGTTGGCGGTTACCGGATCGTCCTTCGTTCGGCGGAAGCAAACGAGCATGTTGTCCGTCTTGGACCGGGAAGGTTTGAAATACACGTGCGCGGAGACAATGCCGATGGATGCTGCAATACCCGCAGTCGCCTGCGTGGTTGTCTTCAGGAAGTCACGTCGATGAAGTGGTACGTGGATTGTCATTTTGACTTCTGTTGCTCAGTCGTTTGGAGATGCTTTTCAAACCACGCGATTTCTAATTCGGTTACTTCCTTGAATTTCTCGGCGTAAACGCCATAGTGTCCAATTCCTGGGATGACCTTATACTCCACGTCAACCTTATTGGCTTTGAGAATGTCCGCGACACGCTGCCCGTTTTCTCCGATATTCATCAACTCTTCCTTTTCGGCATCAATGATTAGCATTGGCACATTGATTTTCTCCGCTGCTTTTATCGCGTCAAACCCGATTCCCTTTGCCGTGTTGTATCTCATATGCGCGTAGGTTGCCATCTTGCCGCCGGGCGCACCCTGTTCGAAGGGAACGGGCTCCGTTTCGCCTCGGGCTTGTTGAGTCAGCATTTGATAAGCACGGCGTTCCGCGGCCTGAGTCTTCCCGCCACCCATCCCCGGGACCTGCACAGCCGCGCACTTCACACGCGGATCATTCGCGGCTGTCCATGTCGCCAAGCCGCCGCCGTAGCTTGTACCGATGATTCCTATACGCGTCGAATCGACATTCGGCTCACCGGAGATGAATGCAATCGCAGAGCGAATGTCCGCGCACTGATCTGCAAAATCCATTTGCCAACGAATAGCTCTCGTCTTGACAGTCACCTCGCCAGCGTCGTTCGGTTCAGGCATTGGCTCCAGTAGTAAGAGTTTACTATCGCTTTCACCCCAACCTCGGTAGTCGAAAGCCAAAAAAACGTAGCCTTGGTTCACAAATAACGGTGCCATACGGGCGGCACTCCCTTTCTTGGTACCACCCGTCCCCGCGACGAATACAATTGCCGGTAGTTTGGTTTTCGCGTCGAGCGATTTTGGCAAATACAGATCACCTGCCATTCTGGTTCCGTCGCTCCAAATCGTTATTGACCGACGTTCAACGTTCTCAGGAAGCGGAGGATATTTTTGTGCTTTGGCTGCCGCAACGGATTTTTCTTGCGCTGGCAAGGAAGGCATCGATAACAGAAACGCGACGAGCAAGGGAATAAGGTATTTCATTCAATTGATTCTTTCAGGCAATAATATCTTTCACGACGTTTCCTTTGACATCCGTTAAACGCATATCACGACCCGCATAGCGATAGGTTAGCTTTTCATGGTCTAGTCCCATGAGATGAAGGATCGTAGCGTGCCAATCGGTTATGTGAATTGGATTCTCAATCGCCTCGTAACCGAATTCATCGGTCTGACCATACGCGAGCCCGCCTTTGACGCCGCCGCCGGCCAGCCACATCGTGTAGCCTTTATGATTGTGGTCGCGTCCGTTTCCGTTCTGTGCATAAGGCGTGCGCCCGAACTCACCACCCCAAATCACGAGCGTGTCGTTCAATAGGCCTCGCGTCTTTAGATCCTTCAACAGCGCGGCGATCGGCTTATCGACGCTCATGCAATTCGTCGGAAGATCCTCGGTCAGATTGACGTGATGATCCCAAGCGGCACTGGTGACTTCGACGAAACGAACGCCGGCTTCGATACAGCGGCGAGCCAATAAGCAACCCTGGCCAAAGTTCCTCGTCGCGGGATTGGCTATGCCGTAGGCCAGCTTGGTCGCCGCCGTTTCTTGTGATAGGTCCATCACCTTCGGCAGCTCGTCCTGCATGCGAAAGGCTAGCTCAAAAGATTCGATGGCTCCTTCGATATTCAAGTTCGCTGGGTCAAGTTGCAAATCTCGACGATTGAGCGATTGAATAAAATCGAGCTGCATCCGCTGCGTCGAGACTCCTTGTATCGGGTTTTTGATGTTGCTTACATTTGCGGCAGTTGGTGGGCGTCGCGGAGCGCCGATGGGAGTCCCTTGATATGCCGCTGGAAGAAAACTACTGCCGTAGTTGGCTGGCCCACCAAGGTTGGCAGGCGGACAAATGGTGATAAAGCCGGGAAGGTTGTCGTTCTCCGAGCCGAGACCATAGAGCGCCCATGCGCCCATCGAAGGGCGCTTAAACTGGAACGAACCGTGGTGACTGTATTCCGTGCATGCAAATAATGATTGACAAAGAGCTGACCAAGCG
>JANPLJ010000112.1:0-3464 GCA_031426475.1 Pirellulaceae bacterium
CCTTCAGTGCCGGATCTCGCGTTGCGTGCGTGCGTCGATGTGAACGCTGACTCTCGGGCCTTCCCATATTTTTCAGAAGTGAACGCTGAGGTAGCCTGATAAAACGGTCGAGGGATAGGGCATTTTGTTTGGGGTAGTAAGCAACAAATACACAAGAATTCGCTCCCTTCTCCCCGTCTTCGGGAAGAAGGGCTGGGGATGAGGGGCTGTGTTTCCAAGCGATTCGGCCGCTCCCCCCCGGCCCCAGCCCCCTCACCTGAACCAATGAGAACGGGGGAGAAAGAGTAGGGTTTGCTTTGTCATGACGCAGACTGGTCTTTCAGGTTGGTCGGGGGCTTGTCCCCGACACACTCTGTTTTGGCGACCTATTGAAATCGTGGCGTTTCAGCGACGGTGAACATCACGACTTCTTCGCCGGTAATGGTGCTAATATCATGGTGCATGCTGATAACTTTGACACCAGCAGCTTCGTGTACCAAGGATTCCAACATCGGTCGTGCCAACTCCAACAGTTGCTTGCGTGCCTGCTTGATGAGGTCGCGGCCTTTCTCCGGCGATAGTGATTTTCCGAGCTGTCGCTCCGCGAGTGTCAAAACACCGCGGATGCGGACGACTAAAAGGTCTCTAATAAAGTGGACTTGCACTTGCTCAGACCGCCATCCTAAATACTCCTCTTGAAAGCGAATGATGCCATCGCATATTGCTGCTTCGCTTTCTGACTGCGTAAGATTCTTCGATAAGCGATCACTTCGGATCTTCCGAGCCTCATCGATAGGAAGACGGCGTTCGCCAGTTGGAGTCGCGCGTTCCTTGACGTTCGGTGGCGTCTTTTTCAGCGGGCTAATCAAAGGGATTGCGCTCGCCAGAACCGCTTTGATTTCTGCGAGTGCCGCCGGCTTCACCAGAACGTCATCGCATCCGGCCTTCATCGCCATGATTTTGTGCTGATCGTCTTTCTGCCCCGTGACTGCGACAATCTTGGTTTGTGCAAAATCTGGCGTCTGCCTCAATCGCGCCACCAGATCAAATCCGTCGACGTCCGGCATCACTAAGTCAACGAGCAATAAATCGGGACGAAACGCCGATGCGACTTCCAGGGCTTGCCGCCCGCCGTATGTCACATGCACTATATTGCCGAGCTCTTCCACCAGCAAGCCAAGTGCATCTGCACCATCTCGATTGTCATCCACGATGAGAACTCGAAGGGATGTTTCAATTTGTGTCATAGTTCGATTTCTCATCTTGCCCGCACTGAGATGGTCGCAAGGATTTTCTTGACTTGTTGAAAGCTGGCTGGTTTAACCAAGTGAAAGTTGAATCCAGCTTGTATCGACGTCTGTCGATCTTCATCTTGCCCGTAACCTGTTAAGGCGACAAGTACGACGTCGTTCAATTCAGGATTGAGTCGAATCCGTTTGGCCACTTCGTAGCCGTTCAAGCCTGGCAATCCGATATCGAGTAGAATCGCATCGGGGAGCATTTCATTTGCGATCTTGACGGCTGCAGGTCCATCGTGGGCGGTAAGGACCTCGTGTCCCGAAGCATTCAATAACATCGAAAAACTTAGAACGGTATCGACATTGTCGTCGACCACTAAAACACGAAGACGTCGTGAAGGGGCTTCGTCGTTATCTGCCGCAGGCGTCGTTGCGCCCGGATTCTCTTCTAACAGTATTGGTAATCGCACGATAAAATTACTTCCTTTTCCTAAAACACTTGAAACTTCCACTTTGCCACCATGCAGTTCCGTGAGTCGCTGCACCAACGCCAGTCCAATTCCCAAACCACCCTGCGAGCGATCAAGTGATCGCTCCGCTTGAGTAAATAGGTCGAAGATTCGAGGAAGGAGAGCCGGTGTGATACCGACGCCAGTGTCTTGTACGCGCAGTACACACTCGTCGTCTTCTCGATACAGCTTGAGCCAGATATGACCTCCTTCCGCAGTATACTTGGCAGCGTTCGTCAGCAGATTTACGACAACTTGCTCGAGGCGTGCAGCATCCGCTAGCAGCCATATCGGTTCGTCTGGCAGCAAGACGGTCAGCTCATGTCGGCGTTGCTCGATTAGTGGCTTTGCCGTCTCCACTGCGGCTTCTACAATCGAGCACATGGCAACTCGTTCTTTGCGAAGCTGGACTCGTCCTGTTGTGATTCGTGACATGTCGAGTAGATCATCGACGAGATGTTGTAATTGGCCGAGTTGGCGTTCGATGATGCCGCGTGCTTGCTGCTGAAATTCATTCTCATGGGCACTCTGCAAATGGAGGAGCTGAACTGCGTTCCCGATTGGAGCGAGCGGACTTCGCAACTCATGACTCAACATGGCCAGAAACTCATCCTTGCGGCGATGCAAGTCTGAAAGCTCTGCGGCTTGATCTCGCTGAAGCGTTTCCAGCCGATTGCGTTCGCTGATATCCTCGATAGCAAGGAGAATAAGTTCGGAATGATTTCCGGGTCGTCGAATTCGTCGAGCGTTGAGCAACATGACCTTGCGACCCAATGTCGAGAATACATGATCGACTTCGAAATCATCAAATGCATGATTCTCAGGGAGGACATCTTCTAAAAGTGTCCGTAGCTTAGGGATATCCCACTGGTGATTTCCAAGCTCGTAGACGAAACGATCGAGCGTCTCTTCTGGTGTGACTTGGAATTGTTGGAAGAAAGCGGCGTTGGCAGATACGACACGTAGGGTGTTGTCGAGAACCAAGAACGGTTCTCGTAGGGTCGCAAGAATATTGTCGGCATACGACAACGCGTCTTGGACCACCTGTTCTTGCTGCTTGCGTTCGCTTACATCCCGGAATACCAGGACGACGCCCGCGACTTCTTCTGCAGTGCTGCGGATCGGGGCCGCGCTGTCGTCGATCGGACGTTCACTACCATCTTCAGCAATCAACCGAGTATGATTCGCTAGGCCAACGGCGATTCCTTCCCTTAACGCTTTGATCGCAGGGTTTTCTACGGTAAGCCGCGTCGTTTCATTGACGATATTGAACACTTCCTCCAACTCTCTGCCGCTGGCATCTTCTTGTGTCCAGCCGGTGAGGTTTTGAGCAACGGGGTTGAGAAACGTCACCTTGCCTTTGTTGTCGGTAGTGATCACACCATCGCCGATGCACGAAAGAGTTGCGCGTAGCCACTCCCTTTGATCTCGCAGGGCTTCATTCTCTTTGATGATATTTTGCATACTTGCGATCTCAGTTTTGGGTCATATATCTTATTTGCACGGCATCCGAAACTTTCAATAACCGCTTCGAATGTCCAGCGTGCAACGACCTACGTTAAAATGGACACTTCTTGCCAATCGCCACCATCTGGTTCCCAGGCTCCAGCCTGGGAACCCCATGAATTGCAGGCTCCTGCCTGCCGAACATGATTTGGCGACAAGCGGCTCGGGAGGCAGGAGCCTCCAGCCAGTGCGTTCCCAGGCTGGAGCCTGGGAACGAGCGTTCAGAATACAT
>JANPLJ010000113.1:0-10443 GCA_031426475.1 Pirellulaceae bacterium
AAAGGCTTGAAGAATCGATCGATCATCGCCGTTGAGAATCCCAATTGCTGCAATCGTTGGAGAGTCGTTGCTTCAGGATCACGAAAGCGATCTTCGATCGATCCTCGAAGCGATTGACGGCGGAGACTCGCCACTCGCAATTTATCGGCAAGAGTGCCAATCGGTGACCACAGCGAGCGAACCGCCGCGAATGGTCGACGCCATGGATCGGTCAACTCATGGAAGCGTCCATCATATCGAACGAGTGCGCCAGGCAGAAATGGTTTCAGTTGCAGCGACTCATAGTCTAGGATTCGCTTCGCTTCCGGATAGCTCGTTAAAAAAACTTGAAAGCCGCGGTCCAGTCGGAATCCCTCGACTATGTCAGTTCGAATTCGGCCACCAACACGATCGGATGACTCGAGCAAAGAAAAGCTAACACCTCGCTGATGTAGTTCTCTCGCGCAGCACAAACCCGCAAGCCCCGCCCCAACAATCACGACATCCTGTTTCATTCAACGTCCTTACATTTTCTCGGCTGTTGCGGCGCGAGCTAGATTTCTAAGCATGCCTGCGAAAACGAACTGATGCAATGGATATATTCCGTACCAGTAGAGCAAGCCCCCCAGTCCTCGCGGATCGAAGATCGCTGTCTGACGAATCGTGCTGCCATTCTCCGCTGGAACGACCTCGAATTCGAGCCAAGCGCGTCCAGGAAGTTTCATTTCGGCCCGCAGTCTTAGACGTTGCGGTCGGTCGTAGACCTCGACTCGCCAAAAGTCGAGTGAATCGCCGACTCGCAATTGCTCAGGATCACGGCGGCCTCGACGCACTCCGACGCCACCGATTAACAAGTCCATAAAACCTCGGAGCGACCATAGCCAATTGCCATAATACCATCCCGTGCGTCCACCGATTCGGCGAATCGGACCGAAGGCTTGTTCGGCGGGAATATCAACCGTGACCGTTCGAGAATCGACTAACCGAGAACCAAAACGATCACCACCCCATGTCTGATGTTGACCAGAAGCCGACATCGCATCCGACCAACGTGTTTCAGCAAACTCGTGATCCTCGTTTACGATGGCCCTTGCGATCGCTTCGCGATACGGACGTGGTCGTATCGAGAATACCGCATGCGCGAGATTGTTAGAAATGAGGGTCGGATTCCTCAAACTATCAACCAGCTTCCGACCAACTCGCGCATACAACGGTGTGACTAATCCAAGCCAAAGACTCGAGAGATAGGGCGTTAACAGCGGCACAGGAATCATCCATCGAATCAATCCACGCTGGCGAGCGTACTCCTGCATGATCTGTCCGTACGAGGCTTGATCGGGACCACCGATCTCGTAAACCTGTGAAGTTTCTGCTGGAAGATCCAACGCTGCTCGGAGGTATTCCAACAAATCTTCGATAGCGATCGGTTGAGCTTTCACTTGTACCCATCGAGGACAGATCATGACTGGTAAGCGTTCGACGAGCGCTCGAATCATCTCAAAGGATAGGCTGCCGGAGCCGATTACGATCGACGAACGAAATTCGATTACCTGAGAATGATAGGCTCGCAGTACATCCCCGGTTTCCTGACGACTGCGCAGATGCTTCGATAGCTTTTCATCGGGATTGCCTAGCCCTCCCAGATAAACCAGGCGGCGGACTCCGGCAGCAGTCGCCGCTTGCGCGAAATTCGCCGCCGCGATTCGATCCTGCGATTCGAAATCTCGATTTTCTCCCATCGAATGAACGAAGTAATAGGCCGTGTCCACTCCATCGAATACAGATTTCAATGACGGAGCATCGAGCACATCCCCCGACACGACCTTGGTCGTAGGCGAAAGGCGATCTTTGAGAGCTTCAGGTCGCCGAGAGAGACAACGCACCGCAACTCCCTGCTTCTGCAAAAGCGTCAAAAGACGCCCGCCAATATAGCCTGTGGCTCCAGTCATCAGAACCAAACCCTGCATCGGAAACTCCTCTCAAAACAGTCAGTGGATTTACAGAATATCCGAAAATCGGCCAAGTTTGTCGTTCCGCCGTCACGACGCGTCTCCCGAGCGTTTTAACCGTTTAACGCGAAAGAGAATCACTTTTAGCCTTTGTTTGAGTAAGGTTCTGCGGTAGCCGCGTTCGTCAGAACGCGGATGGAAGCGCCAACTCTCCAAATTCTGACGAGTTTGGCTACGTAATCTGACGAATGTGGCTAAGTGAAATCGTTCACGGCGTGAGTCTATCCCGTCAAGGGTGTCCCTCGCCAAACTACCGGACCACGTCGGGAGCCGTGGGACCACTGTCTATCAAATCCGAGCTTCGTTGCGAATTGACTCGTGTACAGTAAGAAAAGACGCTCAAAACACATAGACCATAAACGATGGCGACAAGCCCCACAACCAAATCATAGGGTTTGGGCGTCGAGAGCGAGAACCGCAGCAGGACAGTCGAAATCACAAACCCAGCGTTGCGAATAACATATTCGTATCTGTCGTAGAACGGAATCGAGACAATCAGGAGAAAAATATCGGTAAAGATCATAAACTCGAAAAATGCGGGAAAGAAAAAATAATCGGGATCCTTGGCACCGCCAACGAATCCTTGCGGCATGGCGAAAATCCCCGACGCCCAATGCAGAACGTTAAACGCTGCAAGAAAAAGCAGAATGCCGCAGAGTAAGACGGCTACCGATTTTTTAATAGCGACAAATTTAGGCAAGTGCTGGTGGGGCGGCGAATGGACAACGGTAAGGCTCACTCGTCGGAACACGGTCACCAGTAAGAACATGATAAGAGCTGCGACCATGTCGAGTAAAACCATCGTCGCGGCATCGGCTTGAGTTAGCCAAGTCGAGGGATCGCTAAACTCACCGATGTCTTTGAAAACGCGGCGAATCACGATCAGCGAAATAATCTCATATTGCATCCCGATCGAACTGGTATGGGACCGAGGTAAAGCAAACACCAGCAATAGAACTTCGTAGAACAAAATAAAGCTGAAGGGCGTGTAAACGGCATGGAGATAGTTCCGATCTAGATCGGTCAGCAGTCCTAAATTCGAAAACGGAACCGTGCGCGCTAGTGCGATCAGCGCAAGATGAACGAGAAAGCCTGTGACGGCGAGCCAAACGGTCCAAACTTCCAGCCTGCCTTGCTGCTTGTCTGAAGTGCATCGATCATAGAAACCCGCAAGCGATGGAATGATCTCATCGACCAGTCGTAGTTGCATGGCTCTCCAAGATTCTCTACTTAAAATCCAATGCCTTCGAATAGAAGCCCGCTATTTGACTACAGAAAGCAGGATTCTTAAGACTAAACTCGGTTTCTGAACGACCAGATAGTCGACTTTCGCTCCGCAAAATTACGACTTTTCCGATCTTTCGCGGAGAGGCTGTGGATTTACTAAAAACGATGCCGAGTTGCTCTGCGACCCGGCATCGTTGCTTGATGAATTTCGTCATTTTCACGAGTCTCGACGACTCGCAGAGCGACTCGTCCACAAAAATTCACAGCCTAGGAGCGAACGTCGACTTTAGGAATCAAGCCTCGTCTCACCTGTACTTACGACGGGAGCACGACGGAATCTACGATGTGGATGACACCGTTCGTACAGAGCACATCTGCCGTAACGACGGTAGCATCGTCGATCTTGACTTTGCCATCTTTCACCGCGATCGAAACAGACTTCCCTGCAACCGTCGAAGCAGTTGTCAGCTTTACGACGTCGGCTGCCAATACTTTCCCAGCAACGACGTGATGTGTGAGAATCTCGACGAGCTTTGCCTTGTTCTCTGGCAAGATGAGGCTTTCAACGGTTCCCTTGGGAAGCTTTGCAAAAGCGTCGTCTGTCGGAGCAAAGACAGTAAATGGACCAGTTCCCTTGAGGGTTTCAACAAGCCCCGCCGCACTCACAGCGGCTGCGAGTGTCTTGAACGAACCTGCCGCAACAGCGGTATCAACAATATCGTGCATACATTTTCCTTTGAACTTTTTTTCGTGAGATGACGCCAGAGACGCTGGAGAATCACATCTTCTCGAAAAGTATTCCACGAAGACTGTATCAAGCTAGTAAGTCCCTCGTGATGGATTCCCGCTCCTGAAGCAGCCAAATGCGTCTTCAAAACGAGAACATGGAATCGGACGTAGTGGATCTTGCAAAAGATCCACCACGCGCAGGAGCTTTAGCAAGTTCCACTACCCAAGAATTGAAGCTTGAAGACGCATTAGAACTACAACCGTTGAATAACCGAAACTGACTTGCTTCAGTAACGAAAAAGCCTGTTCACATTTGTCGGATTACGAGATTGAAGGAAAACTTTGTGTCGTCGCCGGAAGTACGCGTCACCGATCGACGTTGCTACGGAGCTAAATACCTCGGAGGCGACAACCACTATCACAAGCGTGTCCGGTTTTTTACTTGACGGTTCGCTAAGGTATTTCCAGATCACATATTCGCCTTTCGACGGCACATTTGAAAGCGTTGCGCTGACATCTGCCGCGCGGCTTCACCAATCTTCTTTTGGAGCGTAGATCATGTTTCACTTAGTTCCTACTTTGCTGGGAGCAATGCCCGATTTAAGTGTCTTTCAGTACAACATCGTCGATAATATTTTTTCGATGACGGTTGCTACGATGGGGGCTGCAGCCTTGTTTCTCTTTATGTCTCGATCATCAGTCGATGACGAATACCGACCGGCGCTGATGATCTCCGGCTTGGTGGTGACTATCGCTTGTTACCACTATTTTATGATCCGACATTCGTGGCAAGATGCTTATGCGTTGACGGAAGGAACCTACAAAGGAAGCGGCGCTGCATTCAATGATTTTTATCGTTATGCAGATTGGATTTTAACGGTTCCACTATTGATGGTAGAATTGGTCGCCGTTTTGCGACTCGAAAAAGTCAAGGCAGCCTCGTTGCTAACTCGTTTAGTCGTTGCAGCCGCTTTGATGATCGCTCTTGGCTATCCGGGTGAAGTCATTTCGACTCCCGAGGGCTGGACGATGCGAGTGGTTTGGGGAGCACTCTCTTCGATCCCATTCTTCTACATCCTCTACGTGCTTTGGATTGAGCTAACGAATTCTCTCGCCACTCAACCGGTGGCTGCGCGGCGACTAATCGAAGTCGCAAGACTGGTTTTGCTGATCACTTGGGCGGTGTATCCGATAGCCTATGCGATGGGTGGAACCGTCGCAGCGCTAACGGCAAAAGCTGGCGGTGCAGTCGATGGCAGTGGAATAGTCAACTTGCAGGTCGGCTATGCAATCGCAGACATGACTGCGAAAGCTGGCTTCGGATTGCTCATTTATTTTATTGCTCGAGCCAAGAGCACTAAAACTGTTGAGCCGACTCGGCAGGCAGTTGCGGCGTCGGCATAAGAAAAGTAGTTCGGAATTGCTAGTTAAGTCGTTTAGTGATGAGCGGCGGGCAACCGCCGCTTCAACGGAAGCTACTCATGCACAATCGCATCTTTTGTTTCACGGGCATCGGTTGTATCGCATTAGCGACGCTCGGGTATCGCTTTGATTCGAACGCCGTACTGTGGACGATCTTGCTTGCGGTCTGCCTTATTGGAGTTCCCCACGGGGGACTTGATCACAAGACAGGACGAAAGCAATTCGCGTCTCGGTGGGGAAAGTACTGGAGTATTCCTTTTTTCGGCGGATATCTCGCGATCTCGGTGGCGACAGTGTTGGGTTGGCTGTTGAATCCCCTGATCACAGCAGTCGCTTTCTTTCTGGTTTCTGCTATGCATTTCGGTCGTGAAGATCAATTGGTGCATCAGCCAACAAGCCCTGGGCGTGTTCTTTTAGACACAGCCTCAGGAGGCTTAGTGATTTGGATCCCGGCGGTCGCGCGACCGGCTGAATTCCAGCAGATTCTGGAAGTAATGATTCCGACGGGCTTTGCAACGTCACTTGATGCGATCGTCTACCTAACGAAGGGAATGGCACTTGTTCTTATTCCGATCGCTTTGATTGAAATCGCATATCAAGTAGGCTCGCAATCCGCAAGAAAGCTTGGCGGCAGGACGCGAGCCATTCGGCAAATCATTCTGATTGCGTTATTCGCGACTACACCGATTTTAGTTTCGTTTGCTGTTTACTTCTGCGGTTGGCATTCGATTCGAGGGCTCCGACAGTTGATGCATGAGAACCAAATGAAGCTTGGTGAACTGGGTGCGGCCACGATACCGATGTCGATAGGAGCAATCGCAATGGTTGGACTTGGGATGTGGTATTGGAACAGCGGTAGAGTCCTTTCTGACGAATTGACTCGGTCGTTGTTTATCGGACTATCGGCGTTAGCTGTTCCACATCTAGCCCTGCATGCACTGCCCATGGATTCTACGTACCGACAGCTAAACTCGGCTTCGAGATTCGGCGGTGTCGCATGACCGATAAAATCTTCGATTACATTTTGGTCGGGGGCGGATTGCAAAGCGGGCTCCTGGCGCTGGCTATACGGCATCATCAGCCAGAGGCTCGAGTTCTTTTGGTTGAACGAGATTGTCAATTAGCAGGCAAACATACTTGGTCCTTTCACCCAGACGACGTGCCAGCATCCGCGGCAGCTTGGGTTAATCCCGCAGTCGAGCATCGTTGGCCTAGCTATCAAATTCGATTGAGCCGATTCGAAAAGCAGATCAATCTTGCATACGCGTCGATCTCATCGTCCTACCTTGCTGATGTCGTTTCAAGACTATTCGAGAGCGAATGCAACTCAACCTTCGAAGCACGCGATTCACGCAGTGCTCTACTCCTTCGGACCGAAGTAACTGAGATTCATTCTCAAGAAATCACAACTCAGTCTGGAGAAACCTACAACGGCCGCATGGTGATTGATTGCCGAGGTCCCAAGCCGGCTCAAGAGCTTCCGTTTGCGCAATGCGGTTATCAAAAATTCTGGGGTTTCGAAATTGAATTGCAGTCTGATTGGCCATTCGCCGGTCCGACCATTATGGACGATCGAATCGATCAAAGCGATGGATTCCGATTTATCTATAGCCTTCCGTTCCATCGTCGACGAGTTCTCGTGGAGGACACACGATTTGCCAATAGTCTAGTAATCGATCGCGATGAGTGTCTTCAACACATTCGGTCGTATCTCGATCTACTCGGCGTATCAGGCTGGTCGATCGTTCGTGAAGAGCACGGAATATTGCCGATGCCTTTCAGTTCTGAACGAATGCCTGGTTGCACCAACGAATCGCCAGAACGGGTAATCGCAGGGGGCTATGCGGGCGGTTGGTACCATGCGGCGACCGGATATTCATTCCCTCTAGCTGTCGCCTTTGCTGAAACGATTGCGACGACAACACCCGAGTCGGCATTCGACGCGGTTGTTCGTCTAGCTGATTCCCATCGTTCTCGCTCGCGTTTCGCACGATTCTTGAATCGATTGCTATTCTGCTTGGTGAAGCCGACTACACGATACCAAATCTTCCGTCGTTTTTACAAAGTCCTCCCTGAAGCCTCCATTGCGAGATTCTACTCGCACCGTTTCACCGTACGCGATGCCATCCGCATTGTGGTCGGCTTCCCACCGAGGGGTTTACAACCGAGGTGTTTTGTACATTCCTATTTTTCAGCAAGCTCACAGGCATCGAATCACAAAATTCCGCCTGTCCCGAAAACTTCGTATGTGGAGATTGGCGTATGAGCGTTATACTTTTGTCTGACAAAGTAAATGCAGAGCGAACGCGTGGTTCGTTTTGCGATAGCATGAGACAGACAACACTGCTAGATCCAGCGGCGCGCTTTCTCGCCGGCTCAGGGAAACGTATTCGTAAGTCGATTGTCGACGTAGTCTTCAAAATGGCTGGCGGCGTTGGAGCAGCACCGCCGTGTCTAGGTGAATCGATCGAATGGCTTCATGCGGGTTCGTTGGTCATTGACGACATCCAGGATGATTCACATATTCGTCGGGAGCGGCCGTCTCTGCACGTAGAGATGGGAACGCCACTCGCCTTGAATGCTGGTAACTGGATGTACTTCCAGGCTCTGGGGCGACTGTTCGATGATTCTCTGAGCCGAAGCGTTCAACAGCGGCTGCTACAAAAAATGATTGCTGCAGGACTAAAGTGTCATCAGGGACAAGCGCTGGATCTAGGAGCTCGCGTCGATGAGATCGATCCAAAGAATATTCTGCCACTTGTGCTCGAGATCAGTCGCTTAAAAACGGGAAGCCTCGTCGCCATGGCGGCAACCTTTGGCGCGATGGCCGCCGGAGCGAACAGAACGCTTACCACTGCTCTATCGCGATTCGGGAAAAATGTCGGAATCGTGCTGCAGATGCGAAACGATTTAGAAGAACTTCGATCGCTCGTAGACAATTCTTCGGATGAGCTAGCGACTAGAACCGACGATTTGCGGAATGCCCGCGTCACATGGCCCTGGGCATGGGCAAAGCAAGTCTGCACTTCCGAAGAGTTTGAGCAACTCGTCCGTCAATTGCGATCTGCCAGTGACCGCAAGGCCGAGATGGCTGTTTTGGCGAGTCAGCTTCTTAAACATACGGGTTCGCTAGGCCAAAAAGTCATCCGGGAGCGTATCGAAAGCCAGTTGCGGTTGCTTGGTGAACACGTTCTCGACACGACTTCCATGCAAGAGATGCGAACGGTACTCCAGCTGATATTAAAACCAAACAACTCGCTAATGACGGAGGCAACGAATGTCGAGCGCGCTTAGTATCGTAAAGAAACGTCCTGAGTTGAATTATTTTCCGGACCATGGTGATCTCGGTTCTCGAGGACGGGCCGCCGTGATCGGAAGTGGCTTTGGTGGTCTAGCGGCAGCGATACGCTTACAAGCCATGGGGTTTGAAACCACTTGCTTCGAAGGACGAGACAAACCTGGAGGCCGGGCGTACGTATATCAAGTCAACGGGTTCACGTTCGACGCGGGACCGACGGTCATCACGGCTCCTCATTGCATCGAAGAGCTGTTCGACCTGGCGGGAGAATCGATGAGCGACTACGTCGAGCTTTTGCCTGTCGATCCGATGTATCGTTTGCAGTGGGCAGATGGCCAGCGTTTTGACTATGTATCGGACGAATCGAGATTAGTAGAAGAGATTCGCCGAGTGAGTCCATCGGATGTCGATGGCTATCGCCGCTTCGCGGACTACACGAAGCGTGTTTTCAAAAAGGGATACGAGGAACTGGGAGCAGTACCGTTTTTGAACTTTCGCGACATGCTGCGAGTTGCTCCGGATCTGATGAAGCTACGGGCGGATCGAAGCGTCTACAGTGCCGTGTCGCGATTCATGAAGGATGAGCATTTACGGCAGGCCTTTAGCTTTCATCCATTGTTAGTTGGTGGAAATCCTTACAGCACCAGTGCAATCTATACGCTGATTCACTGGATTGAGCGACAATGGGGAGTCTTTTTCCCTCGAGGCGGGACCGGAGCGTTGGTAAAAGGATTGGTTCGGTTGTTCGAGAAGTTAGGAGGCGAACTGCGACTGGACTCCCCGGTCCGCGAAATTGAACTGGAACGCGTTGGAACGGCAACCAAGCATCTAGTCTCAACCGACCATCAAGCTCGCGAACCATTTGATTTGGTCGTATCCAACGCAGACATTCATCATACCTACGCTCATCTTTATCGATCAGAAAAATCGGCGGATGCAAACCGTCGTCGATTGGAAAACATGGAATGGTCGATGTCGTTGTTCGTGATGTACTTCGGGACAAATCGCCGTTTCGATCAGTTGGCTCACCACACGATTTTGTTTGGGAATCGCTACCAAGGGTTACTCAACGATATCTTCAAGGGACACACGCTGCCAAAAGATTTTAGTTTGTATCTACACGCTCCGTCGGTCACAGACCGGTCGCTGGCACCGGAAGGTGGCGAGGCATTCTATGTGCTAAGTCCCGTTCCTCATCTGGGCCGAGCGAACGTTGACTGGAGTTCCATATCTAAACGCTATGGAGATTCAATTTTAGCCTCGCTTGAGCAGCATTTACCGGGACTGTGCGGTTCGATCGTGACGCGGCGACACTTTACACCTGCTGACTTTCAAAGCGAGCTGAACGCTTTTCACGGTTCTGCATTCTCAGTGGCTCCGACGCTAACGCAGAGTGCCTATTTTCGGCCTCACAATAAATCGGAGAGCATCGAGGGGCTTTACATCGTTGGCGGAGGAACCCATCCCGGAGCCGGGGTTCCTGGCGTCATCAATACTGCGAAAGCTACCTGCGGGTTGGTCGCACGCGACTATGGAGTGCTCGTTCGATGATTCATCGTGCGATTTCTGAACGTACCTCGACTGATTCTTCGAATGGTATCGATACTCAAGATACATTCTTCGATGTTCCCGAAGACGAGTCGTCGGTGATACGACTGTTTAGCCGATCTTTTTCCATGGCATCGCGGCAACTGCCAGAGGAGGTACGAGGTGACGTCGAGAAACTATACGCATGGTGTCGATGGTGCGACGAAGCGGTCGATTCTGCTTCGACCAACG
>JANPLJ010000114.1:0-1512 GCA_031426475.1 Pirellulaceae bacterium
GCGACTCGGCGTCGAAGGGTTGTTTCATCAACGTTGAAATCCAGAATATGAAAGGCCGCGTTTTCTTCTTTCGCCATCGCCTGAAACCGTTGGCGATCAACGCGTTTCAGAAAGGCGGCATCAATCACAACCGAGATACCTGCTTGGAGAATCACACGAGCTCTGCTCATCAACACCTGATAAGTCGCTTCAGAGGCTGTTGCTGAATACATGCCTTGCCCATAGCCAACGGTCGGTTGGTTCGCTTGCGACGTCCTAAAGAGCCGTTTCCGCTCTACATCCGAGCGTAAACGAATCGCTCCGCTTGCTTTCACCAGTTCCAGGCTTCCAGTCGTCTTTCCGCTTCCGCTGACTCCGTGCGTGATCCAAAGATGCCGTTGGTTCGGTTTTGTCAGCTTCGAAGCAAGCGACAATAGCTCCTTAGCAGCGGCGAGGTATGTCGAATTCTGCTCAGGAACGCGAGCAGCTTGTTTGCTTCTCATCAGAGAAATTTTGGCGCGGACTAACGCCCGATACACCATATACCATCTCAAAAGCGGCAGTGATTCATAATCGCCTGATTGCTCAAGATAAGAGTTGAGTAGACACGCAGAGAGATCATGTCGCCCTCGCGATTGAAGGTCCATGACCAGGAAGCTGATATCGCTCAAGACATCAATCCACGAATACTTCGGATTGAACTCAATTCCGTCAAAAGGAACCCAGTGGTCGTGCCAGAGGACGATGTTATCGCAATGGAGATCGCCATGGCATTCTCGAATGAAACCCTCATTCATGCGACGTCGAAAGAGCTCTTTCAAGTCATTATATGTTTCTTCTGTCCATTCCTGGAGTTGCGATACAGTCGTAACCTCGTCGCGAATTGCTTCATCACGCAAATATTGAAAATTTGCCATCGCCTGATCGAAAGTTTCAGCCAATATACTATCGTCTGCTTCACGCATGACTTGGGCTTGTTGATGAAAAATCGCGACGGTCGTTCCCAAGTGAACCATATCACTCACACTGACTTGGTCAGCATCGATCCGCTCACTTAAAAGAGTCCCTTTTTCGAATCGCCGCATTCGCAGGGCAAACTCGATCGGCTGAGCGTCGCCGTCCATGTGGATCTGGCCATCTTCGAAAGTAACGGGTACGACTTCGAGGTAGAGACCGTCTGCATAGCGTGAGTCGAGTCTCAACTCTTCGCAACACGCATGGTGTCGCTTTTCAAGCGACCCATAATCAAGGAAATCGGTCGTGATCGCTTTCTTGATCTTGTAAGCAAAATGCCCGGCTAAAAAAACGTAGGAAATATGTGTCTCAAAAACGACGATCGGGCCATGGACAGAATGCGGATAGGCTGAGGCTCTACTCAAATGCTCGACAAGCAAATCATTGGAAAGCTCTAATGGCTCAATAGTAATATTCATCGACTTGCCTATCTATATTGCCGTCGTTCTCTTCTACACTCGCGGATAGGCTCATGAGCAAACGCAATACCAAAGAAACAAAGACACTTCTCGCTAATCG
>JANPLJ010000115.1:0-1471 GCA_031426475.1 Pirellulaceae bacterium
TCCAGAAGCCCCTAAACACTTTGGCAAATGGGGAATAACTCAAGAGCCGCTCGTGGCCAACGCAGTCGGTCGCGTTCGTATTGCGGGGATCGCCATTGCGCACGTCTCAGGCGCTTCGCCCGACGACGATTGGTCACCCGAAGCATTCCCCTATTTCGTCGAATGTATCGACAATCAAACCGCAAGCCTCGAAATAAGGTATCGCGGTGCAGCTCAGGTCCTTTGGAAATCGCCGAGTAGTGACTGGGCTATCATTCGCTTCGGGACAGCCTGGCGTCCCCATGCTATTCGAGCCACGCTCACCAACGGCAACGATTTTGAACAGGAGACGGCCGCTGATCCTCACACGGCTGGCTCCATCGTCGGCATCGACGATCGCTGGTTCGGCGAAGATGAAATCGAAGTCTATAACCCGCTTGAGATCAAGCTATGGGCGGGCTGCGATATTGTCGCGCACTGGAACGCAACTGAAGAACAATGGGAAGTCATCGCGGCGACCGGTGCTAAAGTCGTTCACGGCATCCAACGGAACACGGCTAGTTGCCGTTTCGAAAAACTCGATGGCGAGAATGGTTGGAACGATTGGGATCGCAACGCCAATATTCCGTTCATCAAGGATGTCTTCATGGAAGGCTGCGAGTTGGTTTATAAGACCGCGTGCAACGACATTATCCCGATCACCACCATGGACTTTGTCAAAACCGTCAAGGTTGGCTCTGGAGCCAACTCGTGCCAGTTGGTCTACACAACCTGTGAAACCAGTTGCGGTGAATGTACGTGGGAAGCGACGGGTACCACGCCACCGTTTACCTGGACCAAGACTGGCGACTGCTCAGGCGACTGTTCATGTGTGGAACCACCCTATCCGCCAGAAAGTCTTAGTGAAACCGCAACCACGCGATGCTCGGGTGGATCGGGAACTCCAACCGAGCATCCGATTATGAATCTCGATTGGGTAACCGGTGTTGCTATCAGCGGCTGTAACTTGATCGTCACGAAACGATGCAGCGGCGCCGTGGTCACTAGTCCGCTAAGCAACTTCGTGGTGGCCGTTGGTGCGAGTGCTTCTTCCCTCTACTACGTTCAATGCAACGGAACAGCGGTTCCAATCATTGGTATCGGTCCATGTCCACCGTCTGGTTGTGGAGAATGTACTTGGGAAGCTTCAGGAACAACCCCGCCGTTTTCGTGGGTGAAGACGGGCGACTGTGCGACGAATGATTGCTCTTGTAGCCCGCCGGAAGAGCCTCCGCAAAGTCTAAGCGACACTGCCACAACACCATGTAGTCAAGAGTGATCGACGGTGACCAGACTCCAAAGTTACAACGGAAAATTGCTTGGTATCAACGGCCATCTTGTGGCGGACAATGATTGCTGCTGCGATAGCAGTGAATGTCCGCCCTGCCCACCATTGTCTAGCTTGCCGCAATTTTGCCAAATGAAGGTCACGACGCCTCTTGGCGATTATCAC
>JANPLJ010000116.1:0-1944 GCA_031426475.1 Pirellulaceae bacterium
TCGGTCATGCAGTCTGGCGACCAAGGAGGCGTCATGACAACCTTGACATCGATTTTCCCTACCCCCTCCATTGCCTCAACCACCTGCCTTGAATTGGCAACAAGCTGTGGGCCCGCAGGGCACATTGGGCTCGTCAACGTCATTTCGATATTGACGTCTGTTTTGTTCTCTTCTTCTCCCGGTTGCAAGTCAACGACATAGACCAACCCTAGGTCGACGATGTTCACGAACAACTCTGGATCGATAACTTTTTTTAGTTCCTCACGAACGGCATCTTCACTAATGCTCATGGTCTATCTCTTCAAATCTCTTCGCTTAATTTAATGTACACTGTTGATTCGATAATTTTTACTTCGTGGCTTCCGGTTGCCTCGGTGGCAGGCATCGTTACAGCCTGGCCGGTTCGTACGTCAAATTTTGCACCGTGCCTTGGGCAAGCCAAGCAATGATCGTCCAATGTACCATCGCCTAGCGTTCCGCCATCGTGCGTGCAAACATCATCGATGCAAAAGACTTCTCCATCGACAAGCACAAGCACCACAAAACGGTCTTCGATTTCGACGGTCCTTGGCTGACCTGGCTTCAATTCACTCAATGCACAAGCCGGCATGAAATCTTGATCAATCATATTGTCGTACCTGCCTTGCAATCGCGACGCCCAAAGCCTTACGGACGCTGTCGATCGTAATTCGATCAAAGATCTGCTGGAAGAATCCCGTCACGATCATACGAACTGCTTCTTGACGCGTGAAGCCTCGCGACTGTGCATAGAAGATCAGCTCTTCGTCGACTCGCCCCGAGGTACTACCGTGAGTACATCGAACGTCGTCGGCCTTGATTTCCAATCCTGGAATCGAGTCCGCACGCGCTTGATCGCTTAGCAATAGATTGTCATTGCGTTGATAACCATCGGTCTTGTCGGCTCCCGGTGCAACCTTGATCATTCCACGCCAAACGGTACGCGATCGATCCTGTAACGCAGATTTGTAAAGGAAGTCACTCTTACATCCAGGAGCTTCGTGGAACTGCAATGTGTTGTACGTCATCTGCTGCTTGCCACGCGTGAACATCGTCCCGTTGACTTGGCTTCTTGCCCGCTCGCCAATCAACGAAACTTGTTGTGCAACTTGAACAAATCTCGCCCCCATAGCGGCCAACGTCCATTGAATGGTCGCGTCCCTGTCGACGGTCGCTCGCTGCTGTGCAAAGTGCCAGACGCGATCGCCCCACTCTTGCAAGTTAACTAGTCGAAGCGTTGCTCCCGGCTTTACCACGATCTCTAAACCGCCACAGTGAAATCCGTCGGCCGTCGGCGTGACACTGGAGCATTCGTACAAAACCGTTGCCGACGAGTTCTCTTCCAGGACAATCAGAATATGCCCAACGTCAGTACCACCGTCGGTCATTCCCGAATGAATATGCAAGGGTTGCTCGATGGAGACATTTTTCGGCACATGCAGGAAAACTCCAGACGACCACGCCGCAGCTTGCAAAGCCGCAAAACGATCGGCGTTCGGATCGATCGTCTTGAATAGATACGATTCGACGAGTGAACCGTGGATCTGACAAGCACGTTCCAAAGATCCGAAGAAGACGCCTTGATCAGCGATTTTCGAGGCAAGCTGCTCGTCGACTAGCCTTCCATCGAGAGTGCTCACATCCCCGCAGGTAATGACATCTTCACGCAACCAGCGCGGGCAAGTGTCCTCCCCCGCTTCGCCGAGGTTGTGCATCTTGTAGCGATCTAAATGAAAGCCACGTAGATCCGAACGCATCCATTCTTCTTGTGTGCGATCCGGCCACGACATCGTCTGGAATGATTCCCAGGCGGATTGACGTAGTCTCGTCAACCAAACCGGTTCGACCCGCGACTCAAGAAAACTTTCAAAAGTGGCCGCATCCCATGCTGCGGCAGTAACAGTAATCGTCATATTTAACCGACAG
>JANPLJ010000117.1:0-2162 GCA_031426475.1 Pirellulaceae bacterium
AATTTTGGGTTTGTTATTTTTTGGTGGTGGGGCACGGGCGGTTTAATGCGTTTTTTTCACCCCCCTAACACCCGCCCGGCCCCCCCCGTTCCGCTGACAACATCAGTATGATTCCGTACGAAGTCTACAGCAAAGCTAATGCCAAACACTAAAAAACAAATTCATGGTGCTCCTCCACTCGGCAGCGCCATCGAGACGTTGGCATGCGCGTTTTTCGGAATCGCGGGATGGTTGGTTTCGATCTTCTTGCCGAACGCGGGACCTTGGGCGGTTGTCCTTTGGATTATAGCCTACTTGGCCGGCGGTTTTCGACCGACTATCCAAGCTATTGCGGATTTGCGATTTCGGCACTTGCGAGTGGATGCATTGATGGTGGTGGCAGCAATCGGAGCCGCCGCTCTTGGTGATTGGAAAGAAGGAGTTATTTTGCTCTTTCTCTTTTCGCTGAGCGACACACTCGAAGAATTCGCTATGTATCGAACCAATCGGTCGATTGAGTCGTTGATCCAGCTACGACCTCGACACGCAACCCGGATATCGGTTGCGACATCGGCTGACGAGCAAGTCGAGGTCGAGTTGCTTCAGGTCCATGACCTCGTTCGCGTTCGACCGGGCGAACGATTTGCGATTGATGGAACGGTTGTAGAAGGCGAAACTTGGGTCGATGAATCGACGTTGACGGGCGAGAGCGAACCCGTTCATAAGTCTCAAGGGGCCGAAGTATTCTCGGGAACCATGAATGGACAGGGCACGGTTGTCGTCGAAATGACCAAGATCATTGCCGATACGACTTTGGAACGCATTGTCCATCTGGTTCACGAAGCTCAATCTCAGAAAACCCCCACCCAACGACTCGTCGAGTCTTGGCAACAGCCATACGTAGTCGGTGTTTTTGCGGCAGCGACGTTCGTCTTTATCGGTGCGAGGTTGATTCATACGCTCGATTGGCACGACGCTCTTTATCATGCGATGGTCCTATTGGTGGCCGCTTCGCCGTGCGCGGTTGTAGTCAGTTCGCCATCGGTCATGCTATCTGCCATCGCGCTGGCTGGCCGACACGGTGTGCTCTTCAAAGGTGCTGCGCAACTTGAGACGCTTGGCAAAGTCGACGTACTCGCTTTGGACAAAACCGGCACCGTCACACAAGGTCGTCCGGTAGTGACGGAAGTATGGTCGACGGAGCCGAGCGACGTAGAACGAATGCTTGCTCTTGCGGCGACTGTTGAGCAGCAAAGCGAACATCCACTGGCGATCCCTGTGCTGGAGGACATTGCTCGCCGCAATATTTCAACGATACCGACAACCTTGGAGGATTTTCACAGCCATACCGGGCTCGGCGTCCATGCTCGAGTGAATGTGACTTGGGTTGGTGTAGGTCGAGAGTCATTGTTTAAAGAGCATGATATCGAAGTCCCGCCGACCGTTATCGAGAATGCGCAGCGACTTCGCACGCTTGGCCAAACAGCCTTGATCGTGATTGCAGTCGAGGAAAAGATAGCCGGAGTTATCGGCGTTGCGGATACATTGCGACCGGAAGCTGCGAGAACGATTCGGACCCTCAAAGATTTGGGGGTAAGAAAGGTTGTGTTGTTGACTGGCGATCACGAACGAGTTGCACAAGCAATCGCCAAACAACTCCCCGTCGACGAAGTTCGAGCGGGTTTACTTCCTGAAGGCAAGGTAACGGAGCTTCGGCGACTTGCTGGCGAAGACCACCGAATTGCCATGATAGGCGACGGAGTCAATGATGCGCCGGCGCTGGCGACGGCGGATGTCGGCATTGCGATGGGAGGCGCGGGAACGGACGTGGCGTTGGAAGTTGCCGACGTGGTCTTGATGCGAGACGATCTTCGAGCCCTACCGATGGCGATTTGGATCAGTCGGCTGGCGCGAAAACGCGTTCGCCAGAACATGATTTTCGCCTTTGGCACGATTACGATTCTCGTCCTATCGACCTTCTTCAGCCTCCCCCTGTGGCTCGGAGTACTCGGCCATGAGGGGAGCACTGTTTTGGTTGTCTTCAACGGCCTGCGCATGCTCTGGGAACGAGTTCCGACGTTTGATTAGTCGCCTTTCGCTCCACGAAAGGCGACAATCGAATTCACAGCCAATCCGCGAAAGAAGCAATAGTCATGAAAATTTCAAAGCGATGCGGCGATCAG